>NZ_JBVVAK010000056.1:0-50791 GCF_055792825.1 Microvirga sp. GN3 | reverse complement strand
TGGGCGGAGCGCCCCTCGAAATTCTCAAGGCGTACATCGAGAACCAGGGACGCGGCTGACGCCGCGTGCGCCTCTACATCCTCTCCCTCGAAGGGAGACCGCTTTCGACGCAAGGTTTGCTAAATCTGCCAGACGATGACGTCCCACTTTTTTGCTTGCGCACCATACAGTCTCCGAAGCGCCCATTGCATGGGCAGCCCCTGTCGCGCCGGAGAGATAGACCAAACCGAGTCACTGAATGCTTTGCAGAAACTCCCGCCGCCTTGGTGCGGAAGGCGAGGAGAATGGAGGAATGATCTGACCTCCAGCGAAGTTGCTCCAGTTGGATTTTATGTTCAGCCATGTCTGAAATGAATCAGTGCGAAATCCGACTGATCCATGTGCGGGCGCACTGCCCCGATCAAACTCATTGCGATATAGAACTGTATTGGTGAGGTGTGTTCCCGACGGAGGGGTCGGTTTGATCGGTCCTAAGGTCCAGATGAGTTTCAGCCCGCTGATTAAACCGAACTTTACGTCGCGGACGGTATTGTGTTCAAAGACAGATGCGGCGAATCTGCCCCCTTGAGTATCCCAGGTATCGAACGCTATGCCGAACCGCGACATAGAAGAAATTGCATTCCTACGGAACGCATTGCCGAAACCACCATAGACCCCCGGATTGGTATCAAATCCGAATGTCAGACCGGTATAGAGGCCGTTGTTCCCGTCTCTGATTTGATTGTTGGCTGCGAGCGTGAAGAACGGCGCTGACACACTGTCATGAGCACTACCAGATGTAGCCGCAACCATAAGACCATGCCGCATCTTGGATATTTGATTATTATCGATCACTATATCGTAACACGTGCCCCATACCAGGACTGAGGTGGAATTCGAATCGTGTTGGGAATGTGTTCCGCGGCCCTCGAAGACGTTGCCGTAAACGACAGCACGTTCCGCGATTGCTGTGAGGAAAAACAGGCTGGTTGTGGTGTCTGGCTGAATACGCCACGGCCGATCCAGATATACTGTTTTTCCCTCTACTGAGACGATCCTGCGTTTCTGACCGATACCACGACCACCGACAACAACAACGTCTTTGCCTCCAGGCGTTTCCTTGATGTCGACGGAGTTGAAGCTAACGCGGTTAGGGAAGGTCGCTGTGGCTTTGCCTTGCAGATTTACGGATCCGAACTCGAAGATGATTTGCTCTCCCTTGTTGCAGTCGACCTCCTCACAATCGCGTGGCGCACTATTGTGCGTCCTGTTCCCTCCGAAATACATGTTGCGGGTACTACCGAAATGGCCCTGAGAGACGAAGAGCCGCCCAATGCCATGTCCATCACTCCGACTCTCATCGGCATTTAAAAGCTGATTATCCACGAGAGCGAGGTCACGGCCGCCCCAAGCGGTGACCCCGCTCTCACCGTCGTTTGTCATCCGAAACGTCGAGCGACTAACAAAGACCTGACTGCTCGATGCTATGAATGTTCCGGATCCGACGATGTCCGTATCTTCAATCAATAACCCATTGGATCTGGCTTCAAGCGCCTGAGCTCCCCACGAGCTCAGGCGCGCGTGTGCGAATCGGATGTTTTTTCCCTGAACAAATATCATGGTGTGCGGCCCATGGTCGACTTGGTGATCGGCCACAATGGCGATGCGTTCGAAGTTTGCATTGTGAGATGCCTCCTGTGCATGCAGAAAGCCATGGCCACCAGCGCGAGATAGCGGAGCTGCGAGTTTCAGCAAACTGCGATCACGACCCTCGCCAAGCCATCGTACATTCGCCGGAACATTGAAGGTTCGCTGGACAGCATAGATACCTGCTGGGAACAGAATGGTCGAAGGTGCCATGGAAGCAGCGGTCTCAAGGGCAGCATCAATGGCAGCGCCATCATCGGTCCTTCCGTCACCTTTGGCCCCGAACTGCCTTACATTGATGGTCCGCTCGGATTGCGCGGCCCAGGGTGTCTGTGCCGTTATTGTCAGACGAAAGGGCCCGCTCCAACCAAACCACCCCCCATGCCCATTGTGAACCCACGTATCATAGGCACCAGCCGGCATGTCAGGTACTGTGAACTCTACACGGTATGGATTGACTGAGCTTGGTTGAATCCACCTGCCGCGGCCTCCTACGGGATGCAAATAGATAAATGATTGAACGGTTCCGTTAGACCGAGCTAAGTTGCGTCCATACACAGCGATGGACTGCCCGGCGACCGCTTGGTCTGGCCCAATCCACCAGCCCTCCGTGCGGTTGATGGCTACTGGCCGCCCGCGGTGTTCTCGATTCTTCGGCCAGAGGATATACATCGACCAGGCTGCAAGGTCCGATGGCAGCAGAACGGAGGCTGATACACTATCAATAGTGAGCGGCTCTAGTGTTCGTAGGGATGCGCCACGCTGTTCAGTCTGGGCAAAAATCTCGAAACTCGTGGTATCTGGATTCCCATCTGCCATCGCCATTGTAACGATCTCATCCGGACCAGCTGTCCTCAAGTTTTCACCAACGATTGGCCCCTTCTCGGAGATTGGTAGCCACGTGATATCGAAACGCTCAATACTGGGAGGCAAGATAGGTTCGGGCTGAGGTGCGCGGGCATCAATTGCGGCCTCGAAAGTATCCGGAGAAGATATCCATTCCTCCCTGGGAGCGACAGCCGCCGGTGCCTGAGCGTGGGCGGGAACCGTGCTGGTGCTGAGGACGCACAGCGTCAGGATTGCTAGGCCGATTCTGAACCACAGCCGTCTGATCCCCCGGGCGAATAGGGAATGCTCAGTCCAAGAAATGCAACGCATCTGCATGGCTCCAAATCATCGAGCCGATCTAGGGAAAAGCATGAGGAGAAATTGATAATGCGCCACCCCAATCAGTTTGAGGCCACCCTTCCTGAGAGGTACTGATTTAGCCCATCGGTCGGACGTTCTATCCGCTCGACCACGTGCCAGAGGTCGCTCATGATCTTCACGAAAGTCCTGCAACGGAGAGGCCAGCGTGCCGAAAGAAGCTGACGGTCATCTCGGGTCGGCGCTGCAGGCGGCCGAACTCGCGGCGCGCCAGACGGCGGAAATCGGCGACTGATCCAGGCAGCGCGTTCTCCATGGCTCGCTTGACGAGGGCATTGCACTGCTCCTCGAGATTGAGCTCAGGTGCATAGGCCGGCAGGGAGGCCATTGCAAAGTCCTGCGGATGGGCAGCAATGAAGGCGGTGGTGACCTGCGACCGATGCGCGTTGAGCCGATCCCAGATCACCAGCAGCGGCGTGCCAATCTGTCCCTGGGAGGAGCGCAGAGCCGAGATCACCGTATTGCTTGCGATGCTGGTGCGGAAGTGACGAGCATAGAGGCGTCCATCCGGCGTGATCGCCACGATGCTCGACACCTCCCGCCGCTTGCTCATCCGCTGGAGCACCGGGGTTAGCCTGCGCCGCGCCTAGGTCGGGCCCGGCCGGGCGCGGAAGCTGTGGCCGGTCTCATCCCAGAGGAGAAGCGTGCGGTGTTCCCGCTGGGCCATTTTTCAAAGCCATCCAGTCCCACTTGGGCCAGACGGCAATCACAAGCTCATCACGCTCTCGTGCTCGGGTGGCGGGGCGCCGGATGCTAAAGCCATGCGCCTTGAGTGGCCGTTCCAGATAACGCGGATGATAGTGGACCCCGAACTCGCGCTCAATCAGGACGCGCAATGCGCTTGAGGGTCCAGCGCTCGGTGGCAAAGCCCGCTGCCATGGCGCCTCGGTCGAGGAGCCACCCGAGGCGGGTCCAAGCCTTGTCATCAAGCGGCGGTGGTCGCCCTGTGACGGATCGCGCTTGCAGGCCGCACGGGCCCTCTTGGGTGAGGGTTGCAGCCCAGCGGCAGACACCGGCGCGACTTGCCCCCACGTGCCGGGCGATCTCGGCCTGAGAGAGATGTCCCTGGCGCAACAGCGTCGCGGCCACCAGGCGCCGCTCCTCCATCTGCTCCGGCGTCAGATGCGTCGGACGCCAAACGTTGCCATCCATCGCGCGCCTCCTCACGAGAACCGACACCGCCCTATGTTACACCGCATTGGTGAAGATCATTAGTGGCTCATATGCAGTCGGATCTGGTATAGTGATGTGTTGATCCTCGTGTTGCAGGGTGTCCCATGTCGCGCCACCGGAAAGATCCGCTGCGCCCGCTGTGGCTGTGTGCCCACGGCATAATGCCGTTGTACACGCCCGTGGGTGGCAGTTGGCTCAACATGGCCGAGTCGATCCAGCGCGTGCTCAAGCGGCAGGCCTCGCCGGGCAGCATCCCACCAGCCCTGCGGGGACCGGGAACTGGTTCGAGCAGACGGTACGCTGCTGGAATGCGCAGCCGACGCCGCTCTTCTGGAACGGCAAACGCCGGCAGCGGCGACGGCGCTCATCACAGGACCACTCCACCGGCTCGGGGGCTCCGGAGCCTGTATGTGCCAGCCACTCCATTAGCTCAGATCACAGGCGAAATCACAATGCCACGTCCAATGGCAGACGACCCACTAGGAGACCACTTTGGCAGAGTGGAAACCTGCAGCTTGCTTCACCAGTTGAGCCAATCCGTGGCTGAACTCGCATCAATGCGCTCGGCAGTGGTTATGTGACAACGCCCCGTTGATGCTGTCTAACACCCTAAAGCGAGGATCCCAGAGCATATTCTTGAGCTGGTGAGACGACGTGGGCGTGTGGGCTGAAGCTGCCAGCATCTCCTAAGGCACGTGCCTGCCGTTTCGCGCCAAACGGCATCCAATACAGGGCGTTGTTCAAGCGGCCTGTCGCTATATGCTCCTCAAGCACTTTCAGACGCATGAAGGTTGAGTTACGGAAGGCACGGTTCCTGAAATTCATCTGCTCGAGACCGCTTCTCAGCCCGCCGATTGCCTGAGATAGGGTAACCTGAGGCTGATGATGAGGCGCCATTCCCCGGAACAGGCTGAAATCGACCCGATATGAACGCTTGTCTGGTGGAGCGTCGGCATTAATGCTGACCCTCACACCAGGAATCATATCGGCTACAGTATGGGCGAGATCGCTGACTTGGTAATTCCAGTCGTCGCTGCCGGCATTGACCGCTAGGAAATCTCCCCCTTCTTCCGGCCGTCGTTCCAGGGCCCAGTCAATTGCACGTGCCATATCGGTTACATGGATCAGCGGTCGCCATGGCGTTCCATCGCTCAAAACCGTGATTTCTCCGTTCGCGAGAGCACAGGCGACGAAATCGTTCAGGACGAGGTCGAGCCGCAAGCGCGGGGACATTCCGCATGCTGTAGCGAAGCGAAGCGCGGTTACGGTCATGCTGCCGCGCTCCATCGCCCACAAGCTCTCTTCCGTTGCTAGCTTTGAGCGAGCATAAGCAGTCAATGGGTTAAGAGGATCGGCCTCGCGCCGCGGCCGGTCTCCCGCAGCACCATACATGCTGCAGCTGGAGGCAAAAATATATTGCTTGACGCCTGCATCTCTTGCCATCTCGGCAAGCCGAATGCTCGCCAAATGGTTGATCTCGCTCGTGGGCACCTCAAACTTGTTGCCCATTGGGTCATTAGAGATCGCGGCAAGCTGGATGACCGCGTCAATTCCAGACAGGATTTCTTTCGAAATTTGACGAATGTCACCAAAGAACTGAACATTCGCTTGGCATTCCGGCAGGAAGCAGGCATCTGTTAAACAGTGGCCGAAAAAGCCGGTATCATACCCTGCAATCCAGGCGTCCGGACGCTGCATGCGTAGGTGTCGGACCAGAACCGGTCCAACATAGCCCATGTTTCCAGTAATCAGAATCTTCATGTTGCTTCTCCTCAAGCCTAGTCCATGTTTCTAGTTGACATCTGCAGAAACTTGGGCAGACGCATCAATCCGGCGCATTTGCCCGCTGGCGCTTTGTTGCGTCACCTCCCGCCGCTCAACTCGCAAGATGTCTCCCGGTTGGATTGTCATGAGATCCTCAACTTCGGTCGATGCATATTGTCCGCCCATCCGGCGTGTCAGGGTGAAAATGTACTTCCAAGAGCGCGGAGTTGTGCGCTCTCCGAGCCTCGTCTGCATTTCAGCAATGATGGAGACAGTCGACGCGATCTTCTGCTCAGTACGCGCGATCGCAAGGCCAAGTTCCTTCAAATTTTGAGTGCTCTCGCCAATTCGCGCATTCCGGACTTCAACGAGCTTCTGATCGATTTCCAGCTGCCGCTGCTTCGCTCGCGCTAGGGCTAGGCGAAGATCGAGCGCATTGCGCTTGACGGCCGAGAGTTCACGTTTGAGGCCGAGGACGCGAGGCTGCACTGTTATCCCGCGCTCGAGGAGATTTTCCGCCGTGGCGAGTTCCTGCGCAAGGAGCGAGACCTCGTTATCATGAAGGGAAATGCTGGCCTGCAGAGAGCGAACCTCCTGGTCATAGCCATCCCGTTGATTGTTCAGTGCTCTTTCCTGGTCCGAGAGAGCTGAGCGGCGCGTCCGGAAAAGCGATGTCTCATCGTTAATGATGCGCTGCCTGATTTGCGGCAAGACAAGATTGTCTTCCAGGACAAGGCTGGCTTCAAATTCCACTCCCTTTATCTCAGCTTCGAGACGAGATCTCTGCGCAACCTGAGAAAATCTCAGGAGGCGAAGGTCGCCAAGATCCGACTCGGCGCCGATAAGCGATACGAGACTTGATTCAGCCTCCGGCGGCGCCCTGCGAGCACCGCCGGCAAGAGCCATCAGTTCCAGGACAATCATTTTTGGCCGGAATTGGAAAGACCCAGGCTTTTCGACATCGCCGATCACAAAGATCGGAGCATATTCGGCCACTTCGACAGTCAAGCCTCGTCCATTCGGACTAAAGGCCGAGACCCGCTCGGCAAGGCGGCGTGTCACTTCAGCACTAGTCAAAGCCTGAACATTGAATTCACCAACGAGTGGATAGTTGATTATCCCTCCAGGACCGACGCGGTATTGCCCGGATAGTCCCTCTTCACCATAAACCCTGATGGCCAAGACATCACCTTCGCCGATCATGTAGCCTTGCTCTGCGGCCTGCGATGAGCCCAAGCCCATCAGGGCGAAGGCAGCGCCAAGAAGCCAGGATGAATAGCCTTTTTTGGAGCGTCTGCCCCACATGGGAGGATTATTCGACACGATCTTCCTCTCTAGACCAACGGCGATGAAGGACAGTCGCTGCTGACCCTGCTCAACTGTTGAGTACTGGCAGTCTTCAGATGGCTTCCTGAAAGAAGTCCTGCCTCCTCAGCGGTCCGACCCTGCTGTCGCCGAACTGGAAAAGAGTTCGGATGATCTCTCAGCGTGTAAATTCCCTCGTAGGTTTTTCTTTGGTCTTCGACACGATTAAGGATGATGCCAGAGACAGGAGCCGCGAAAATGTTGAACTCGTCCAGGGCCGAGAGGACGGCTGTATCGGAGGTCGCGCCCCATCGCACGACGAGCAGCACGGCATCGGCATAAGTTCCGATGAGCGCGGCATCTACCTTCGCACCAATGGGGGGAGAATCCACAATCACGAAATCGTAGCGCTCACGCAAACTCTGAATTAGCATCTTAAAGGCACTGCTCTGCAGGATCTGCTGAGGGTCCTCTTTGATCTGACTTGCCGCGATGAAGTGCGCGCCCGATTTTCCATCTTGCCGCACGACCTCGTGGAGGTCTGTAGCACCAGAAAGGAGATCGCTCAGATTTGAGCCATGAGCATAGCCAAAAGCAGCGGCGACATTCGGGCGGTGCAAGTCGGCATCGACAATGATCACTTTCTTCCCAGTCGCTGCCAATGTCCGCGCTAGGGACACGCAAGTGGTGGACTTTCCCTCCCCCAACCCGGAAGACGTCACAACGATTACCTTCGCCTTGCATAAGAACCGAGAGCTCTGCAGTGCAGCTGCCAGCCTTCTCATGGCCTCGCTATAAGCGGATCTCGGCATAGTCACGATCTGATCCTGGGGCTTAAGACGCTTTCCATCGCGTATGGCCGGTATACGTGCAATGACTGGCAGCCCCACCAACTCCTCAAGCCGCAATCCAGACCGTATGCGTCGGTCGAAGCGATCGACCCCTAAGGCGCACCCGATTCCGGCAATCGCTCCGCCCATCAGACTAAATACAAAGATTGCTAAGAGATTTCGTCCTACTGTTCTTGATGGAACTTCAGCATTCGAGATAAGCCGTGCTTCTGGTGCTACGAATCCTTCCTGTTCGATTGTTTGCTTATATCGGGTAAGAAAGCTCTCGTAGATAACCCGGTTCACATTTGCTTCACGTTCAAGCTGCTGTACCTTAATTAGAGCCCTCCTTTCTTGAGCGGTTTTCTGCCATGTTTCGGCAATCGCTCCCTCTATATCCTTCTCCCGGCGGAGCATCACATCGACTTCGCTCGCGAGGCTCTCGACGATGCGGGCAACCTCCTCATCCATCTGTCTCCGGAGGGACGCCTGCTGAACCTTGAGTGAGGAGAGCTGTGCACTCTGGGTCGCACCGCTACTCTGGAGGTCCTGAACAGTCCGATCAATTTGCGCTGCCAGCTGTCGTAGGTTTTGGATCACCGGGGACTTCAAAACATCGCCGAATCCTTCCACTCCCTTTTCCGAAGCCAAGTATTTGCGCGCGACTTCGAGCCTCGCTTCCGCAGTCGCTCTTTCGGACCAGGCTTGGATCAGTTGGACATTGAGAGCGCTCAGCCTGTTCCCTTGCAGGGTCGTTCCGTTCGCTTCGACCAGTTCTGCGTTTTGACGGAATGACTGAACAGCACGCTCAGACAGCTCAAGTGCGCCACGCAGTTCCTGGAGCTTCATAGCCAACCATTGGCTGACCTCCCGGGTTGCGGATGTCTGAATCGACGCGAGATGGTTAAGGTATGCATTTGCGTAAGCATTCGCTACCTGTGCCGCGAGAACGGGATCCTCTGCGGTGAAGGAAATGAAGACCGTATAGGATCGCCCGTCATTGTCGACGCGCAGGCCTGTTGAAAGATAGTCAATGATTCTCTTCCTTAGTGCCTCCGCTGCTGCATCAGCAGACAGTTCCTCCTGCACCTGCGCTGAGCGGAAGTATGATGCGATTGTCTGCAATAATGAGACTGATTGACTCGGGTCTTTGATGCTCAAAGGATAGCGGCTGCCATCAACCTGCTTCATGACCGCTTCGGCCATCCTCCTCGAAGCGATGACATCGATTTCAGTCCGGAGAAATGGGCTTTCCTGCGAAAGTCGAGAGACAACGACATCCTGAGGAGCAGCTTGAATTTTCCGGGCGTCGAGAGCAATTGCTGCGGTCGCGGCATATTGTTTCTTTTGAGCAGTAGCCAACCCTACGCCTAGTGCGACGCTGATCACGAGGGCGATGCTGATGATCCACTTTCGCCGAAGAACCAGGCCAATTGCTTCGTGAGGACTGATCCGAATACCGCCGGTAGAAGGCTCCCTCAATATTGTCACTGCTAGTCTCCGATCATACACCTCGTATCAGCGATGTGGCTTTCAGATCGTGTCTCCATGACTTGTGAGATATGCCACCTCGGTTCTGTTACGCGCCTTGAGCTTTCTCATAATATTCCGCACATGAACCTTGACTGTGCTCTCTTTCATGTTGAGTTCATAGGTGATGATCTTGTTCGCCTTTCCCTGTCGGAGCGCCCTCAGAACGACATATTGCCGGGCCGTAAACTTTCCATCGGCGCTGCCGTTTTGCGATGAATCCGTTCCCTCACCCGAGTTTTTCCAGGACATCAGATAATTCGCCGGCACATAAATTCCACCGGCCTTGACGAGGTACATGGCTCCGATAGCGATATCCAGGTTGACGCTGGACGGAATGAACCCGCAGACGCCTTTGGCAATGGCGCCCGTGATCTGATTGGCGTCCTCCACATCCGAGAGTATGACCACGAGAGCAGCATTAAGCGTGCTCGTAAGGGGCGCGATCCCGCGCTCGGTCTCGTTGTCCTTCATCTTGCGTCCACCAAGGCACAGGAGAACCAACGATGCTTGGCGATGGAGATGCGACGCCTCGATCCATTCGCGTACGCTCGAGAAGGTAAGGATTGTCGATCCGGGCGCAGCCACTCTCAGCGACCAAACAAGGCAGTCACGCGACAAAATTCGCGGCTCAATGATGGCAAGGGCCAGCTCTGACAGCCGGCCAAGACTCTCGCGGGGCCATCCCTTCTGAGCGTCATAGCTGTCATCTTCAAAATGCGTTCGCGGAAAGATTTCCTGGTCAATGATTTGAGCCTCCAGTGTCAAGTTCTTATATCCCATCGGCATCTATTCCTTCCGGCGATATGATGAGACCAGCAGAACTTGCTGCTGCTTCGCTCCATTCATCAGAACACCTTCGCCTATACAGCGATACGCGTATGCAATGCCCGCTTGGCCCGATGACCCAAGCGGTGGACATAGGTCGTCGAAGTAGTGAAATTATTATCAGCTCAGGTTTTGTTGAATAGACGTATAGTTCGTCTACAATGTATAGTCCAATTACCTAGTTTGGATAAACTTTCAGGTTATGCTCCGAGTCTGCCACTCAATCCCGCCCTTCTAATGGCTCGCAAGATCCCGCGCATCTTCATCCAAAGGTGTAGAGTCATACACCCCTTGTAAGCCTTGCTCCCTATTCCTGCATTGGCCGACTATCCTGTTGTTACGAAAAGCATGATCGGAGCGGCTTCCGACAGGTGTATTCTCGTCAGATCCTACGGGTATGTAGAGGGTCTAAAGGAGTTAGATTCTCAATGGCCAGCATCGATGTCGTCATCCCCTCCTATCAATATGGCCACTATCTGCGCGATTGCGTGAAAAGTGTTCTGGAGCAGGATGTCAAACAAATACGTGTTCTCATCATCGACAATGCATCGACGGACGGCAGCGCAGAGATTGCGCACCAGCTTGCCGCAGAGGACCCAAGAGTCAGCGTTATTGCACATACCGTTAATCGTGGCCCGCATGCCTCCTTCAACGAGGGGATCGACTGGGCTACGGCGGATTACTTTTTACTCCTTTTCGCCGATGACGTATTGGTCCCGGGGTCCCTCTCCCGCGCCATCTCAATTATGGAAGAGAATCCGGACATCAGCTTTACCTATGGGCGCGCCGCTGCCCTTTATGGAGACGCGCACGTCAGCTCCCTTCACATCCCGCTTCAAAAAGCATACTGGCGGGTCATCGACGGTCTGGCCTTCATCGAACGATTTTGTCGCACCGCTGTATTCCACGTTCCTGGCTCCACTCTCGTGGTCAGGACATCTGTTCAGAAGGAGGTGGGGCATTATCGCGCCGAGCTGCCGCATTCTGACGATTATGATGTCTGGTTCCGCTTGGCTTGTCGCGGCCGCGTGGCCGAGACCGACGCAATTCAGGGAATCCTGCGGCATCATGGCTCTAACCGCTCCACAATCCTCGCGAAAGTCCATGTTTGGCACCTCATCCATACGGAGAAAGCGGTAGACTGCTTCTTCTCCAATGACGGTGCCCAGCTTCCTCATGCACCCGATCTGCTTCGCATGGCTAGGCGCAGCTTGGCCGAGCGGGCTTACTGGTCGGCTGTTTCCAACCTGGTACGCGGACGCCTACGGGATTGTCTTGCACTGTCGCGGTTCGCCATTAGCCGCCGACCGGCGACTTTGCTTGTTCCTCCTATCAGCTATCTCCTCAGAAGAGAGGATTCCTTGGTGAGAATTCGGCATATCGCCGCCAGCTTTCTTTCTCAGCTGCGAACGTCCATTTCACACACCGAGCTTCAGAACTGATTTTCCCTCCGGGCTTCCTCTAACGGAGCACACACAAGCTGAACTTCGATCTACGTTCTCTCCTTAAGGTGGATATAGCGCTCCGTTCGGTCGAGAAGGGCAGCCGAAAAGCGGAGAGCAACATTCCCGGCTCGCGAAGTAGACTCGATTTGAGCTTTCCCTTCGTGAGCCATGCCGCAGGCTAGGGTGCGTTGGCACCCATGCCGTGAGGGGCGGCACATGTCCAGGGAACAATCATGGTTGAAGCAAGATGCAGCCTCACCTGACCCACTTCTTGAATGCATTCCTCCTCACGGTGGTGATGATCCTGATGTTGGAGCGAGCCGCCTTTCGCGTGGGCCTCGTCGACCGCCCATCGGCGAGAAAGATCCATCAACGTCATGTTCCCCTCGTCGGCGGTCTGGCCATGTTCGCCTCCTTCTTGGTCGCCTCAATTCTCGTGGATGATTCCCAGAGGGCCCCATGGAGCTTCCTCGCCGGCGCAGGCGCTCTCGTTGTTTTGGGAGCACTGGACGATGCCCTCGACATCCCTGCTATCGTAAAGCTCGTCTTCCAGATTATTACGGCTGCCGTCATCATTGTTCCCAATCAGCATGTCATCGCTAGCCTGGGCGATATCTTCGGAGAAGGTCCGATTGAACTTCGCCTTCTCGCTATTCCCTTCACCCTTGTGTTCGTGATCGGCTTGGTTAATGCCTTCAATTTGCTTGATGGCATCGACGGCGTTGCAGGCGGGTCAGCCGCATGCGCCTTCTTTTGGCTGTCAGTCATAGCATCGTCCAAAGGCCAGAACGGCATCACCGTCCCTCTGTTGCTGCTTCTCTCTGCAACCCTCGGCTTCTTGGCGTTCAACATGCGCCACCCCTGGTGTCACCAAGCCCGCGTGTTCATGGGCGATGCAGGTAGCACGATGCTGGGCGCAGGAGTGGCTTTCTTCACGATCGCAATCGCGAATCGATCTGCAGGAGATGTGAGCTTTCCTGCCCTGCTCTGGCTTTTCGCCGTTCCCGCTCTCGATACGATTAGCCTAATTGTTCGCAGGCTCTGGGCAGGGCGAAGCCCCTTCTCCGCCGATCGTCAGCATCTTCATCATCTGCTCCTTGAGAGTGGAGCAACGCCGGGACAAGCCAGTGTGATCGTTGTGGCCCTCTGCGCCTTGCTTGGATCCATCGGAACGGCCGGGGCCATTTATGGTGCACCAGACAGTCTGATGACTTGGGGCCTCTTAATGCCAGTCACATTGCACACTTGGTTCGTCCTCTTGAGGTCGACCGCGCGAAACTCCGCACCCCTGGTGAATGCACGCGCTCTTGACGTCTCCACGCCACCGAAGGGACATCAGACATGAAGTTCGCCTACTTCGCATTTCCACACGCAGGGGGAACATATTCAGTTTTCCGCAACCTGCGGCATGGGCTTTCTGGATTCGGTGTTGAACTGTGTTGGTTAGCTGCAGGCGAGGCGGCCATAAAAGCTTCGACATTACCTCAATGGGCTGGCGAACAAGAATGCGGATCCGCCGTCGGCCACGAGCAAGATCCTGAGGTTGAGATCGCTAAGGCAATTGTCACAACATTGGAAACGCAAGCGTTTTCTGGCGTTTTCATCAACGTCCTTGGCAGTCAGGTTGAGACGAATATTGCTCGTTATCTGCCCGCGCATCTCTTAAGAGTGATGGTCGTTCACAACATCACTCCTGCCACCTATGCGGCAGCGCGGTCAATTCGAGAACATGTCCATGCCACGGTTTGCGTATCGCCAAGGATCCAAGCGGACCTCGTCAGTAAGTACCGCTTCGATCCCGAATGGACAGTCACCATTCCTAATGGCGTTAATTTAGATATCGTCGACAGATCTAAGAGCCAGAAGAATAAGCCCGGAATTCAAGCTCTTTTCCTTGGCAGGATCGAGGACCAAGCGAAAGGAGTACTATGGCTACCGGAGATCTTGCGCCGACTCCCCGAGGACGTTCGACTTACCGTTGCGGGTGATGGGCCCGATTTGCCACGTCTTCTGAAGAAATCCTCTGATCTAGACAAACGGGTAAAAATTCTTGGCTCGGTACCACCGGCGCAAGTTGGGAAGCTCCTGTCAGAGCACGACGTTTTTCTCATGCCGTCGAGGTTTGAGGGATATCCTATGGCGCTCATTGAAGCAATGGCTGCAGGATGTGTCCCGATTGCCTCACAGATCAGCGGCGTCACGAGCGCCATCATAACCAACGGGGTGGACGGTTTTCTGTTCCCTATCGGAGATATCCGAACGGCTGCGATGGGTATCAGAGAACTGAGGGAGCATCCCGAGCGGCTTATTTCGATGTCCCAGCAGGCGCAAACAAAGGCGCGAGGCGTCTCCAGTCTCGAGGCTATGTCGAATGCGTACTGGGAAATAATCAGACGCTTGGTCCGGGATCCTCCAAAGACTGCACGTCCACTTCTTATTCAGGACTGGTCCATGGCTGATGGCCTAAAACCTGGTTTGAGAACATATCTCCCTATTCCCGTTAAAAACTTTCTCCGCATTACAAGAGAGCGCTTCCTCGCATGAAAGATCTCATGGCTTCGTCGGTGATCCTGTCCTCGGATGACACAGAGCAGGTGGAACGTTACCCCTCAAGCCCGCATTCTCTCACTAACCGTGCCGCACGCGTGGTCTGGAGCATCGTGTGGCTACTTCTGTTTCGCCCGACCCCGAAGATCCTGCACGGATGGCGCAGGTTCCTCCTGCGCTTATTCGGGGCCCGCATTAACCCAAGCGCAAAGGTGTACCCGTCAGTTAAGATCTGGGCTCCCTGGAACCTTGAGATGGGATACGAGAGTTGCCTTTCGGCTCATGTGGATTGCTATTCCGTCGACAAGATAAAATTAGGCGCGCTCTCGGTCGTCAGCCAGTATACCTTCATTTGCACAGCAAGCCACGACATTGACTACCTGCATTTGCCTCTGACGACCGCGCCAATCACCATTGATGCTCGCGCTTGGGTGGCAGCCGACGTTTTCGTGGGACCGGGCGTGACCGTTGGGCGCGGAGCAGTCATAGGAGCCCGCTCGACTGTCGTGAAGGATGTTCCACCATGGAGCGTCGTGGCAGGAAACCCTGCTAGGCTCGTGCGCACACGTACCCTAGTATCGCCACGAGACGAGATACAGCGGGCGCATTAATGAGCATTTCGAACCTTAGGCCAGTGACTCGCTGCCAGCACAATCTCGATGTAGGATGGCACAATTGATGCGCCATGCCCTTGACATGACCCGCAGGAGATATTGCGCTTGGATATGGCTGCTCACCGCTCTACCGTTTATACCGATTGCGGGAACTCTCCTTTATGGAGTTCTTATCCTAATTGCAGAGCCGCTCTTATGGATCAAAGCAGCACCGCGGCCCGTAGATGCTATCGTGGTGCTCGGAGGCGATGGCCCGCGACGTGCTGAGAGAGCGGCTCAACTGTACAAAGAAGGCTTCGCCCCTCTTATCTTCGTCATCGGGAACGGGGATTGCCTGCACATCGCGCTCGCCATAGTCAATGCGGGGGTGCCTGCTCCCAAGATCGGCGTCGAATGCAAATCAAGCAGCACTTGGGAGAACGCGCTCTTTTCTGCACAGATGATGGCGCATATGCACGTTCGCTCTGCCATTATTGTCACAAGCTGGTTTCATACGCGCCGATCTCTGGCGAGCTTCCAATCGGTTTCTCCCGATATTGCATGGCTTCCAGTGGGAGTACTGCCTGATGCCAGACTCGTCGACTTGGCAATAAGTCGGGACGGATGGGCCGTCCTCCTAGAATATCTCAAAATTGCTGGCTACGCCTTGACGTATAACCTCGATTCCTTCGGCGTGTCACTTCCTGAGCAGGATGGTCTTTGCCAAAGCAGTCGAACCGTCAGCGCATCCTTCGCCAATCGGCCGACGTAAGAAGGACTGGGCATGGAGTTTCTGCTTTTCGCCGCATTCCTCACCATCTGCCTAGCATTTCTTGCTCATGGCCTGGTGCAACGCAGCGGCATTTATGAGTATCCATTCCTCGCAGGAGCTACATTCCTAGGCTTCGTTGGACCGCAGCTTCCAAGTATTATTGAGGATCGCTTTCTCCCTGTCGGTGCGGTCACGAGGATGCTCGTCGTCACTATTCTTTGTCTAGCCATGTGCGGACTTGGCTGGGCAGCGGGCCGCCGTCCTTTCCAGCGATCATTCAAATGGCAGCTGGCCGAGACACGCCTTCTCTGGGCAGCCGTTGGCCTTTCGGCATTCGGGGCCTTCTTCTTCTTCAAGATCAGCCGTCTTCCGGAAGAGATCCGAAACACCAACACGCCAAGCGGTATTCTGACTATCTATTTGTTCTTCTCTCGTATGATGGTCTATGGCTTTGCGGTCGCGGTCCTTTGCTGCGTCAGGAGATTCTCGCTGACGGCGATCATCATCATCGTCATCGATACAGTCTTCCTTGTAGATCGCATTCTTGCCTCGGGAAAGCGCACTGAGCTCACTGAATTTGTGCTCGCGCTCCTGCTTGCCACTTTCTTTCAACGCCGCATCGTTGTACCGAAAGTACTCTTTCTGTCAGCTGCACTTGTTGCTGGAGTAGCCTTGACGAGCGTCGAGTTCTATCGGGAGCATTCACGGGGGCCAGGCGGTGTCGATTGGAAGGCGGTCACTCAGATCGACATTCTTGGAAACTTCGAGGCGCTTCTCGACAAGGGTGGGCCGGAAGTTCGCAATGCGACTCTGCGTATTCACTTTATCAATGAGAGTCAGGCATTCGATTATGGCCTCACACATTGGAATTTGATGGTCTATTCATTTGTTCCCGCTCAGCTCGTCGGCCAAACCGTCAAAAACAAGTTGTACATCCGTCTCCCGGATCAGATCGACCGCTTTTATTCCCCGGGCTACGGGACAACCGAAACTGCCATGGCAGATGCCTTTGCATCGTTTGGGTACTTAGGGGCGCTGAAGCTCTTCTTGATATCTTATCTATTGAGTCGCCTTTACCATACAGCTCTTGAAGGCTTCGCCCTGCCGCAGATAGTATACATACTGAGCATCACACCTGCTATGACATCGATCACGCACCAGACACAGTGGATCTTTACAGCGTGGATTCAGATGGCGTTTCTCCTGATTCCCTTCCTTTTTCTAGCGCGCGTCCGACAATCCAGGGGACCCGTTGGTGCTGTGTTTCTTCAGCGAAGACATGCTTCTTGATGATGAACAAGAGGCTACGGAGTCTGGACTACCGGTCGGTTCGCGCTACCGCTTATGAATGAGAGGCCATCATCCGATGCGCTCTCGAAAGCAGACCTTCCACAGTTTACCCTAACTATAAATGGGTCAATGTGCACTTGAGCCAACGCTTAAAAGGATGCTCCCGATGCAAAACGAGGCGTCAGTTTCTGTCAACCTGCACTATAACCAGACATACTTTGCTGAGCAACGGAATTGTGGCGAGTATTCTGCCCTCATTGACATCTTCAAGTTCTGTTCGGAGGTTCGCCCGACGGATCACATCATCGATTTTGGGTGCGGTGGCGGATATATGCTCGGCAACTTATCTGCCAGAGATAAGATTGGCATCGAAGTCAATGACAGCGCCGCTTCGGTAGCCAGAAGTAGAGGTATAAAAGTTGTACCGAGTCTCGACGACGTTGAAGACGGATGGGCAGATGTCATTATCTCACATCATGCTCTCGAACATGTTGACGATCCCTTAGGAGTTGTTCGTGCCATGAAAATGAAGTTGCGATCGGGAGGAAAAGTGGTGCTCGTCACACCTGTCGAGTCTTATCGGCGCCGCTTCGTCGAGGAGGATTTCAACTTCCACCTGTTCACCTGGTCCCCCAGCAATCTGGGGAACCTATTAAAACGCGCTGGCTTCGAGAAGATTGATGCCGCTCCCCTTCATCACCGGTGGCCCCCCTATTGGTATATCCTAAAGAATGTTCTAGGACAGCGTCTCATGCACGTTCTGTGCCTTGTCCATGGAAGGCTGCGCACTGATATCAGCCAAGTCAGAATTATCGCCTATAAGGCGTAGAGGTGGGCTTTTGGCAACTCGCTGCCGCTGGGCGTGATACAAAGTCTGTCAATTGCCGACTCGATCGTGCCCCAAACAACACAATCCGAACCGCAGAATCGACGCATGACATTGGCCCCTTGCTCGGTCACCGCCATCATCCTCACATACAATGAGGAAAACCATATTGCTCGATGCATCAAAAGCCTTGCGGACGTCGTCGCACGCGTAGTTGTCGTCGATAGCTACTCTACAGATCGCACATTAGAAATCGCTCGCAACCTGGGCGCCGACATTTTCCAGAACCCTTGGACGAACCACGCTACGCAGTTTCAGTGGGGGCTCGACAACGTCACCGTTAATACTGAATGGACGATGCGTATTGATGCCGACGAATACTTGGAGCCGGAATTGCGCGATAGCATCCGACGTTTCCTCCCGCTGTCCGGAAATGTGAATGCGGTTCACTTTCGCCGCAAGATGGTTTTTCTCGGAAGGCCCATCACTCACGGCCGGATCTATCCGACCTTGGTGCTCCGCCTCTGGCGTACGGGGCACGGCCGGATGGAACAGCGCTGGATGGATGAACATGTAATTGTTGAGAGCCCGGTGACAGCCACCCTCGATGGAGACTTAGTTGATGAGAATCTCAATGATCTTGGATGGTGGACGGCAAAGCATGCGGGCTATGCCACGCGGGAGGTTTACGATCTTATTGCTAGTTACGAGACGGAACGCCACACCTCTTCGGCCAAGGCGCTCACCGGCCAGGCACGTCGCAAGCGCTTCCTGAAGGAATACTTATATGCTCCCCTCCCCTCAGTTCTGCGCAGTACGCTATATTTTCTCTACCGTTACTTTATCGGGCTCGGGTTTCTCGATGGTAAGGCTGGATTTTATTTCCATTTTCTGCAGGCATACTGGTATCGTACGCTAGTCGATGCAAAACTCTACGAACTCGAGCGTCGGGCTGCGGCGTTGGGCCTTCCGCCCTACCAGCTCTTGGTGCGCGAGCGTGTATTCAGCGAGACGCCGAGTGGCGAGAGCATCATTCACGAACCACGAAAGAGCTGCTCGCACCAACGCCGCCCTGATCTGAAGCGTGACCCTACAGAGTGTGCGTGACGGGACTCACGAGATCCGATCAGAGGGACTTGGCATTACTATCGCAAACATCCACGGTGTTCGGCCGCTCTGCCTGCCCGAGAAGCCAGCGGTAGACTTGCTCAAAATGCTCTGCAACCCTATCCCAATTGAACGTATCTGCCACCAGCTGGGCTCCCGCTTTTCCCATGCGCTGGAGCTCTTCAGGGCGCAGGGCGAAGAGCCTTGTAAGGCCTTGGGTGATACTTTCGATATCCGTACCGATGTGAAGCGCTGCTCCTCGTTCGAAACCTTCTGGGAGATTGCAGTCCGATGTGATCAGGGCGGGTAAAGAATAGGCCCAGGCCTCGAGGACCGCCATGGGCTGTCCTTCGCTAACGGATGGCAGAATGAATGCATCCGATGCCTGCAGAGTTGCATCCTTATCATTACCATACTGCGGCCCGATGAAGTGGACCCGCTCTTCAAGGGATAGGCTCTTTACCAACTCAGCCAGCTCCCGCACATAGTTGTCTTCCCCGCTACCGGCAATCACTATATGCCAGTCATTTTTCTCGGCTATAGCGGATCTAAAAACCCCATTGCAAGCAGGAATGAGTTTCGAAAGACCTTTTTTAGGATGCACTCGCCCGAGGAAAAGAAGAACTTTGGCACGGGTCGGTAATGCAAAACGCCATTGTGGAGATGGAAGCAGCGGTACAGCCGATTCCGCTCCGTTCGGTATGACACAAACCGGATTCCGCAATCCATAGGCCCGAATCGCCTCAAGCTCCTGCTGACACAGCGCATGGAGACATGAGGCTTGCTTTAGGTGGTCGGCCTCGAAGAGTCGCTCCGCAATGCACTTTTTCCAGCGGCTGTTTTGCAACGCCCACAGATCAAGCATGCCATGAGGACTGACAATGTAAGGCGCACCGCTCCGTTTCGCCCAGTTCATGGCTGCGACGGATTGATACATCCAAAGCCCATGCACATGCAGAAGATCGAGCGCTTTACCCTGCAGAGCACTTGGAAGGGTTGGCGAATAGCCGAAAATCCTTGGCCCGTGGACCTGCGTCAAGGTCAACGGAACATCCGGCCAGCCTTGTAGAGCTGATAGGCTATTCGCTTCGTGAAGGCTGAAGATCTCAACGTTCATTTGCGCAGACCGATGCAGCCTTCGGCTCAAGGACCGGATCACCACTGCCGGTCCCCCGCTTCCCGCCGAGAGCGAGCCAATCAGCATGCCAACTTTCACAGGCGCCTGTACAGGCATCTGATCGACTCGGTCCGGGGTAAGCGCTGCTCTCGTGGTCTGGCTATACGGACGCATTGATTGGCTCCGAGCTGATGGCTGCGGTAAGGCGGCGCCCGTAATTGTCCAGATCATAGCTTTGGGCGTGAGCTGCCGCATTGACTGACATGGCGACTCGTAGCTCCTCGTCGTAGGCAAGGACGCGAATGGCTTGCGCAATCGCATCAACGTCGCGGATCGGGACGACGTATCCGTCGACGCCATGCCGCACGACTGTACCCGTGTTCAGTGTCGTGATCACCGGCAAGCTGGCAGCCAGCGCCTCGTAGACGACCGTCGCGGAACCTTCGCAGATCGACGGCAGCAGGAACACGTCGGCCCATTCGTAGTGTTCAAGGATTTTCGACCGAGGCACTGCCCCCCTCAAGTCAACTATTGATGAAAGTACAGACTGCATCTCGGGGCGGAGGCTACATATGCCCACCATGCGGAACTCTGCAATTCCCTTGGTCAATCGAGCGGCTTGCATCACGTAAGGCGTCCCCTTGCGCAGACCGACCTCTCCGATCGTCAGAACACGTAGGGGTGCTTCACGCCGTAGTTTGGGCGGCAGCTTGAACGAGGACCCTACCCCGTAAGGAACCACCACGCACCGATCGACTGGCCCGCCTTGGCGGGCAATGCTCTGGCGAACGAAACTTGAACCACAGAGAACGACGTCTGCAGCATTCCACTCGGCTGCTTCGAGAGCATTGTATTCTGCAATGCTCGCGTCGAATCCGATACGCTCCTGCCATTCGGGAAAACGATCCTGCTCCTCGTCAAAAAGCTGGCTTACGATGCTACGTGGCGCATTCGTCTGTTCGACGATCGTCCGCAATCCTGCCGCACGGGCAGCTTCCAGCACCCCCAAGCATTCCCCGCTATAGCCGAAGATGGCCCTCGCCCTGCCAAACCCACCCTGGGTTACCAGTTCAGAAAAGACCCGGCCGGACCAGATTTCCACGGCCGTCCGCTGCGCCAATGTCTTGGCGCTTGCACGCCTGGCAGCGCATTCGATTCCGAACCGAGAGAAGCTGGTTATTTTCTCCGGCGGTATGCCATTGGGAAGCCGCCCAACAAGCCTGCTGAGGGCGCGAGGGCGCAGGCTCGCTGGGATCGCGCTAAGCGCTCGCGGCCATCCTTTCGATGCGCAGATATCCGTGTAGAGATGCTCTAATCGCCCTTGAGCATGGAGGACACGTGGAACCGCATAATGCATACGGGCTCCGAGCTGACTGACGATGACGTTGCTTCTCACTGGCCGAACTCCTGCCGCGGAGAGGATATCGGCCGCTTTGATGAGTGTGAATGCAGATCGTTCAGCAGCTTCGCCCAATCTGCGAGTCCGCGGGTCTCGCTGAACTCCGACTCGAACAGTGCTCTCGCCCGTGTTCCCATCGCTCTCCTTAGCGGCTCGGACGCAGCGAGTCTGAGAATCTCTCGCTCGAGATGCGCTCCATCTCCGATGTTGATGGCAGCGCCGCAATCCGCACGGGTGATGATCCGAGCGATTTCTCCCTCCTCATGTCCGATAAAGAGAGTCGGCCTTCCTGCTGCAGCAATGCCATAGAACTTGCTAGGGATGATGTAGGGTTCCATCTCCGGCAAAAGCGACACGAGGTGGATATCCGAAGTCGCAAGGCTGTCGGACAGGCGCTCCCGCGGTTGCAGAGGTTTCATCAGGATATTTTGTAGCCCTAGGCGCTCGACTTCACATTCGATCCATTTCTTGTGGTACCCACTACCCACGAAGAGAAAGACAATATCCGAGCGATGGGAAAGGCGCTTCGCTGTATCGAGCACCGTAGCAAACTCATGAGCCCGGCCCATGTTGCCGGAATAGCCGATGACGACCTTATCCTGCAGCCCCCATTCTTGACGCAGCTTGCTGTCGCGCGGTTCCGTTGGCGTGATGGCTTCTCCATCGGACCAGCCAAGGATTACTTTCCGCTGATCCGGAAGGATTCCCCTGGCTCCAAGATACTCGGCCATCTTGCCGGTCACAGGAATGTTCATGTCCGTCCAACGGAACGAAGCATCACGGAGCCACAAAGCGATCCGGGACCCGATGCTCTCCTTCCGCAATAGGCCTAAATCAATAGCGACCTCAGGAAATAGATCCATGATCCAGTTGATCTGCTTCGCGCCCCTCGCCAGCGTCGGAAGAAGAACGCTCACTGACAAGAGAGGCGGATCGGTACAGACAATGCATACGTCGTCCCGACGGCACAGGCGAAGCAGTTCACACATCACTGCCAAGTGAAAGGTGAGATAATCGAGGGCACGACCAATCAGGCCAGCTCGGCCGAACCGGGTTGTCCAGATACGGTGGATTGTAATACCGGCCAGGGCCTCTCGCTTTGCCATGACACGGCTTGGATCGTCATGGTGGACACGTCCTGTAACGATATGGATCGGTCCATGACTGCTCCGGGCAAGCCCATGGGCGAGACTTGTCACCATCCGACTGGTCGCCGACTCGTCTGGGTAGAAGTACCGGTTTACAAGTATGATCTTCATCGCCCTGCCTGAGCTGGAAACGTCTTGAAAGCTGACGCGGGCTCCATTCTCTAAACGCAGAGCGGTACGGACTAGGTTGGCAATGGTGGTAGGCGGGATATCTAAGAGCAGGCGGCTCCCCCCTTCGCCATTTGTCATCCCGCCATGCCCTCCCCATCTGGTTGCGCCATCCCCCAGAGGGTGATCATCCAATTTCAGCACTCCCGAACGGGGGGACCCGCGGTACGATCGGAGATGTTTGGAAGCATTCACATGATAGATTGCCTTTCCTTCGGTCCCGTCGCGAGCCACCGTCCAGCTCAATCATGCCGGAGCTTCGCATGAGCGCACAAAACTATCGTTCGCAGGCTTTCGAGCAGATGAAAGCTCTGGCTCATCACATGATACCTGGCGGCTGCCACACCTACGCCAAGGGTGACGACCAGTATCCGGTTTTGGCGCCCGGCTTCATCGCCCGAGGCCTCGGATGTAGGGTCTGGGACTTGGACGACCGCGAATATATTGAATACGGCATGGGGAATCGCGCCGTAGGTCTTGGGCATGCCTACCCTCCCGTGATTGAAGCGGCACAACGTGAGCTGGCGCGCGGATGCAATTTCACCCGCCCATCGCCGCTGGAGGTTCAGTGTGCCGACCAGTTCCTAAGGCTTATCGAAGGCGCCGAAATGGTGAAATTCAGTAAGGACGGGTCTGATGCGACGTCTGGAGCAATGCGCTTGGCACGAGCCTATACCGGGCGCGATCTCATCGCATGCTGCAGCGATCACCCGTTCTTCTCGACAGACGATTGGTTCATCGGCACAACCGCCATGAATGCGGGAATCCCACAGGCTATCCGCGATCTCACCCTCTCGTTCCGCTATAACGATATGGAGAGTGCAAGAGCACTCTTTGACCAGCATCCCAACCAAATTGCAGCTCTCATCCTGGAACCGGCCCGCGCCGATGAGCCGGACCCTGGCTATCTTCATGCTTTGCAGAGCCTGTGTCACGCTAACGGGGCACTTCTGATCTTGGATGAAATGATTACGGGCTTCCGTTGGCATGCTCGCGGCGCCCAGAATCTCTATGGCGTCACCCCGGATCTATCCTGCTTCGGCAAGGCGCTTGCCAATGGTTTCTCCGTTTCTGCCCTCGCCGGGAGGCGGGAGATTATGCGTCTGGGCGGACTCGTACATTCGGATCGCCCACGCGTTTTTCTTCTCTCCACAACACATGGCGCGGAGACGCACGCGCTTGCTGCAGCCATTGCGACAATGCACGTCTATGAGAGCGAGCCAGTCATTGAGCATTTAGTTCGCTGCGGTACTCGCCTGAAATCAGGAATCAACGAGATTGTATCCAGACGAGGGCTAAACGAGCACTTCAAGGTTGCCGGACGACCCTCGAGCCTGCTCTACACTGCCCTCGACTCGCTTGGAGCGCCATCACAGGCCTATAGAAGCCTGTTCCTCCAGGAGATGGCACAGCAGCATGTGCTCGCACCATCTTTCGTCGTCAGCTATTCCCATACGGACGCAGATATCGATTTGACGCTCGAGGCTGTTGACGCTGCGCTGGAGGTTTATGCCCGCGCGCTCGACTCAGGCGTTGAGCGTTTCCTCGTCGGAAGGCCATCGGAAGTGGTCTACCGGCGCTATAATCGTCCGGATGCGGAGAAAGAATTCAAGGCTTCTACATCGATATCTCTTAACGGAACATAGCAGAGGATGGCGATGACTGTTCTTAATCTCGCCAGAAGATGCTCATCGTTGTCCGCTTTGATGTTCGCCGTGTTTGTCGCGTCATTCTTCAATGGAAGCGCGCGCAGCATGGGAGATGTGCACTTTCCGTTGCATGTAGAGCCTGGCAAACATTATCTTTCTGACGCATCCGGCAAACCATTCCTGATCCAGGGCGATTCAGCTTGGTCACTGATCGCACAGCTGACGCGAGAGGAAGCAGAGCAGTATCTGGCAGATAGGAAAGCCCGGGGCTTCAACACCCTTCTGGTATCCCTGATCGAGCATCAATTCGCCACCAATGCGCCTGCCAATGCTTATCATGAACGGCCCTTTCGGAACCCGGGTGACTTTGCTACCCCGAACGAGCAATATTTTGCCCATTCTGATTGGGTTTTGAAGCGCGCGGCGGATTATGGCTTTCTCGTTCTTCTTGCCCCTTCCTATGTCGGAGCGGGAGGAGGCGAACAGGGCTGGTTCATGGCTATGTTGGAAAACGGCCCGGATAAGCTGCGAGCATATGGGCGCTTTCTCGGCCAAAGATACCGTGATTACAGCAACATCATATGGGTTCACGGGGGCGACGAATGCTCTTCGGAGAGAGAGCACACGAGGGCGATCGCAGAGGGAATTCGCTCTGGAGCTCAAAATGTTCTCCACACCGCACATTGCTCCCGCGATACTCCGCCGGTTGAGTTCTGGCGCGGCGAGTCGTGGCTGCAGATCAATACTTTATACACCTATGGCTCTGTTCTCGCCGGTGCGCAGCGGGAATTTAAGCGCGCGAGGCAGATGCCTTTTTTTCTCATCGAAGCTGTTTATGAGGACGAACACTCCGCCGGCGAGCAACTCGTGCGCAAGCAGGCCTATCAGGCTCTCCTGTCGGGCGCAGCAGGCCAAGTCTTCGGCAACAACCCAATCTGGCATTTTGGATCGGGAGGCCTCTATCCCGCACCAGCCACGTGGAAGGACGCCTTAAGCGGACGCGGGTCGCTGAGTATGTCTTACCTTGCCGCACTCTTTGATGAGCTACCTTGGTGGAATCTTGAGCCAGACAGCGCAGGCAACTTTCTAAGAGGGGAGCAAAGCAGCGTAGGAGATCCGCCGTTTGCGGCTATCACAAATGATCATACGCTTGCAATCGTATATACTTCTAATCGCAGAGCAATCACGGTAGATCTCGCTCGTCTCGCGGGTAAGCACCTCATCGCGCGGTGGTTCGACCCGGCGGCAGGAACCTTTTCCGGACCCCTCAATGTCCCGTCTGCCCCTGTTGGACCTACAATTTTTCAACCGGCCAGCCGAAACAGCTCAGGCACAACTGATTGGGTCCTTATCGTGGAGACCTCTCCATGAAACGATTTCGCGTGCTTTTCTTTCCGTCCATTAAGCGATTGCGCACGAAGCATAAACGGCTCTTACGCACAAGAATCGGCCTCTTCGGAATATTCGGTGCCGGCAATGCAGGTAATGACGGGTCTCTCGAGACGATGCTCCTCTTTCTTCGCCAAGCGCGGCCGGAGGCGGAACTCGTCTGTATATGCACTAATCCTGGTCGGGTTCACAAAAGCCTTGGTGTCAGAGCCCTTCCTATTGGTTTTCAGCAGCCCCGTGATCTGATTCACGCGCGCCAGAGGGGTATTTTCGGAAGGCTTTCGCGCGAGGCACGAAACTTCGTACGCGCATTCACAATCTGCCGAACGCTTGAGGCGCTCATTTTTCCGGGCACAGGTATCATTGATGACTTTGGCGAGAGCCCCTTTGGCGTTCCCGCCGCACTCCTTGGATGGTGTCTAGCAGCCAAGCTAGCAGGCACACGGATCAGTTTCGTGAGTGTTGGAGCCGGTCCAATCCGCAACTCTGTCAGCCGATTTCTCATGAAGCGCGCAATGAGGCTGGCCGATTATCGCTCTTATAGAGATCCCACTTCCAAAAACTTCATGGGGAGCATCGGACTCAATATCAGGGAAGACCAGATCTTCCCGGATATCGTCTTTAATCTTCCTACACCTGAAGTGAATCACCCGCCGTCCTTTTCAAAGCCATGGACAGTCGGCATCGGCGTCATGACCTATTATGGCTGGCGTCATGACCTTAAAAAAGGAGAAGCCATTTACAGCAACTATATTCGGAAGATGGAAAAATTCACAGCTTGGGTGCTTGATCAGGGCTACCACGTGAGAATTCTCATGGGAGATGTGGGAGACCAGAAGGCCGTTAATGATCTCCTAGCAATGCTGACAATCAGAAAAGAAAATCTTCCACCGGAGTCCATCATCGCAGAACCTATTTCAAATCTGCACGAACTCATGGAGCAAATTGAGGCAACACAGCTCATTGTAGCAACCCGCTTTCATAACATCGTCTGCGCACTCAAGCTAAACCGACCTGCCATATCAATCGGCTATTCCAAAAAGAATGACACTCTTCTCGCCGATGTAGGGTTGAGCGAGTACTGCCAGTCAATTGATACGCTTGATGTTGACGAGCTGAAGAGGCAGTTTACAAAACTGGCTGAGAGGAAAGAGTTCTATCAAGCGTCCTTGATAAAAGTGAATAGATGTTATCAATCCCGCCTCAATTGGCAGAATTCCATTCTTCTATCCCATCTCCCACAGAATGATGAAAGTATTGCCACACGGTCGGCAAAGCACCGTGACGAAGGAGCGAGCCGGATGCCTGTGAATTCAAGGCTGAACCGTGAGAGAGATCAATCTACATTAGGTGAATGAGCAATCCATGCGGTATCTCTCCAGCTTCTCCGAGGCCGGCAACCCATCTGACGTGGGACAAGCAATCTATGCTCTGGCCTCCGAACTCTATCCAATCTGCCGAAGTATTACGGGGGATGGCGTACGACAGACCCTCGCGTCTTTGTCTCAGCATATCGACCTGACCGTCCATTCCGTCCCCACAGGAACCAAGATCTTCGATTGGCAGGTTCCGAAGGAGTGGACGATACGTGATGCCTTTATCAAGAATGCGGCGGGTGAGCGCGTCGTCGATTTCAAGGCTTCGAACCTTCATGTCCTGAACTACAGCGTTCCCGTCCATGTACGAATGCCTTTGGCCGAGTTGAAGCATCACATCTTCACGCTTGCTGATCAACCGGATCTTATTCCTTACCGAACTTCGTATTATCATGAGCGCTGGGGCTTCTGCATGGCGCGTTGCCAGCTTGAAGCACTTCCAGACGGTATTTACGAGGCAGTTATCGATTCCAGCCTTGAAGATGGCCATCTGGTCTATGGCGAGTTCCTGCACAGGGGAGCAACAGGGGAAGAGTTCCTCCTATCGGCACATATTTGCCACCCGTCCCTTGCAAACGACAATTGTTCTGGACTGGCTCTTCTCACCTATCTTGCTAGGCAACTTTCGACGCGCAAGACCCGTTACAGCTACCGTTTCCTGTTTGCGCCAGGTACGATTGGGAGTATTGCTTGGCTTTCGGCCCACGAGGCGGAAGTCGACCGTATCAGGCACGGTCTCGTCGTATCGTGCGTCGGCGACGGAGGCGGTCCAACCTACAAGCGCAGCCGGCGCGGGGATTACATGATTGATCGTGCAATGTCCCACATTCTCAAGTACGAATGGCCTGCAGCGAAGATCCTGGATTTTTCACCTTATGGCTATGATGAGCGCCAGTTCTGTTCCCCAGGGTTCAATCTTCCGGTCGGGCTATTCCAGAGAAGTCAATTCGCAAGTTTCCCTGAATATCACACCTCGGCCGACGATCTGGATTTCATCAAGCCGGAGCATCTAGCCTCATCTTATGCCATCATCTTGAGCGCCATAGACCTTATTGAGAATAATCATCATCCGCTGAATCTTCTTCCAAAATGCGAGCCACAACTTGGTCGCAGAGGGCTTTTTTCGACCTTCGGAGGAGACCCTGATGGACCGGCCAAGAGCATGGCACTCCTATGGGTGCTCAATTTGGCGGACGGAGAGCATTGCCTTTTGGATATTGCGGAGCGGGCCAACATGCCGTTCAGAATCATTGCCGATGCGGCGAGTCGGCTTTATGACAAGGGGCTGATTTCCTGCGCTGACGAGAACTAAGCCTGCGCCGGTCCATTCTCGAGAGGGTGTGCCTATAGTCGCATGAAGTCGGTCCAGTTTCGGTCTTTCTCCGAGATCACTGCGACCGGAAGAGGCCATTCGATCGCAAAGGCCTGATCATCATACCGAACGCCACCTGCCGATTCCGGCCTATAGGGCGTCGAGATGAGGTAACTCACCTCCGCTTCATCGGACAGGGTTTGGAACCCGTGCGCAAATCCCTTTGGGATGTAAATACGCCGTCGGTTCTCCGCTGTCAGCTTGAATCCCTCCCAATGACAAAAAGTTGGTGAATCAGGCCGCAGGTCCACGATAACATCCCACACCTCACCCTTCGGGCAGGTCACGATCTTAACCTCCTCATAAGGAGATCGCTGGAAATGCATACCTCTCAGGGTCCCTCTTGCGGTAGATCCAGACAGGCTGTGCTGCGGAAATGACGTTTCAAGGCCGCGTTGAGCGTATTCATTTGTGCAGAACGTTCGCGTGAAGAAGCCGCGGTGATCGCTCACGGGTTCGACCTCGATGATCCAAGCGCCTTTAAGGCTACTTTCATGAAACAGCATTGGCGGCAACCCCAGGCATCGGCGCGAGCGCAACGCTCATGATGGAAACTGCCCCCATCCTCGCAAGATGACCGAAAGGCGTAGTCTCAACCTGAAAGCATGAGGAGCACCCACTTCACGGTTGGTTATCGAAGTCGCGAAGGGTGTGGAAGTCAAACCTTCGCGCCTCTCCGTCAGTCAGAAAAGCTCGTTTGTCGATACCTTCTCACCCGCAAAGGGAAGATCCTGAATGCGAGGGTTCCTGGTAGGCTCCAAGAAGGGAGTTGGTGGAGGGCCGTGATCTGGGTAGGAGTCGGTACCTTCAATCCAGCAAGTCCCACACCCGCGATCCTACTGCTGAGAGAGCACCAGGAGGTCTCGTATGAATGTCAGGACCATGACGCCGTATCACAAGCCGGTCGGTCGGGTTTCCGGAATCTGCCGGCTGTGTGGCGGCAGTCACATGCGCACCTTCGTCGATCTCGGCATGTCTCCTCTTTGTGAGAGCTTTGTCCCGCCTGAGCAGCTCGATACGATGGAGCCTCATTATCCACTCCACGTCCTTATCTGTGAGGACTGTCTTCTTGTTCAGCTCAAAGAATACGTCGCCCCGGAGACCATTTTTCGGGAGTATGCCTACTTTTCGTCGTTCTCAACGAGTTGGGTTGCTCACGCAAAAGCCTATTGCGAAATGATTGCGCCGCGCCTTGACCTCAGTTCGGAGAGTCTCGTCGTCGAACTAGCAAGCAACGACGGCTATCTTCTCCAGCATTTCGTTGCGATGGGGATCCCTGTTCTCGGCATCGAGCCCGCTGTCAACGTAGCGCAAGTCGCGATCAACAAGGGCATCCGGACTCGGTCAGACTTCTTCGGCCAGCAGCTGGCCGAGGAATTAGTTAATTCAGATATGCGAGCGGACCTGATCGTTGGAAACAATGTATTAGCTCATGTCCCGGATTTGAACGACTTCGTCGCCGGAATGTGCAAGCTGTTGAAGCCAGAAGGGGTCATTACTCTCGAATTTCCCCATCTCGAGAGGCTTATCGCGGAAAACCAATTCGATACGATCTATCACGAGCACTTCTCTTACTTTTCCTTCGTGACGATCGAACATCTTGCCGCAAGGCACAAGCTGAAACTGGTCGATGTCGAGGAGCTTTCAACTCACGGCGGATCATTGCGGATCTATCTTGCGCACGCGGGATCGCAGCATATTCCTTCTCAACGCGTGGAGGACCTCCTCACGAGGGAGACATTTCTCGGTTTCCGCGACCTTCAAATATATGCCTCCTTTGCCGAACAGGTGAAATCCACCAAACGCCGGATCTTGTCGTTCCTGATTGCCACGAAGTCCGCGGGAAAGAAGATTTGCGGCTATGGAGCTCCAGGCAAGGGCAATACACTGCTCAACTATTGCGGCATCGGTGTCGACTTCCTGGATCTGACAGTTGACCGCAATCCTTACAAGCATGGCCGCTACACACCCGGCATGCACATTCCCATTTTTCCCGTCTCGGCCATCGATGAGGCCAAGCCCGATTACGTCTTCATCCTGCCGTGGAACCTGAAGAACGAGATCATCGATCAGATGCGGCACATTGGCGATTGGGACGGTCAATTCATCGTCCCGATACCGGATATCGAGGTCATTAACCCGAAGGATCTACGCTGATGAAAGTCGTACTTTTTTGCGGCGGTCTGGGAACCAGGATCCGCGAATACTCAGAAAATATTCCAAAGCCGATGATTCCCATCGGATATCAGCCAATCCTGTGGCACGTGATGCAATACTACAGCCAGTACAGTCATCGCGATTTTATCCTGTGCCTGGGATATAAAGCAAATACGATCAAGGACTTTTTCATCAATCATCGTCAGCAAAACTTCGCGGACTGCGTGGTCTCGCGCGGGGGAGCCGATGTCGAGATCCTTGGCGAGCAGCCAGAAGACTGGCGCGTTACCCTGATCGACACCGGCATCTGGCGGAACATCGGTGAGCGACTTTGGGCCGTAAGGGACCATGTGCAGGATGACGAAATCTTCCTGGCCAATTATAGCGATGGCCTGACGGACGCAAACCTCGATGACATGGTCGAACGGTTCAAGAAAAGCGGCAAGATGGCCTGCTTCCTAGCGACCCGGCCGCCTTTGACATACCATCTAGCAGATATTGCTTCCGATGGCAGCGTCCGTGAGTTTCGCACCTCTGACCGCTCAGACATTTGGATCAATGGTGGCTACTTCCTCCTCCGCAGAGGGGTATTCGATTATATGCGCGAGGGCGAGGAATTCGTTGCAGAGCCGTTCCAGAGGCTCATTGAGGCTAACCAACTCCTGGCGTACAAGCACGAGGGCTTCTGGCGATCCATGGACACCCTCAGGGATCGCCAAATTCTTGAGGATATGGTCGAGAATGGTTCCATGCCATGGCGGGTGCAGGATAGGAATGCTCCTGCGTCCATTCGGACGAAGGCCCTGCGATGAAAGTACTTGATCTTGCAAGACCGAGCCAGCACCTCTCAGTGCTGTGTCTGGGAGCGCATTCTGATGACATTGAGATCGGCGCAGGCGGGACGATCCTTCATTGGATTGCGTCAGGCATTCAACTTAATATCCATTGGTGTGTGTTAAGCGCAACTGGCACTCGGGCAGCTGAAGCGGAGATCTCGGCTGCCTCTTTTCTTGTAGGCGCAAGCCGAACAAAGATAACCCTTGCACATTTTAAAGATGGCTTCTTCCCGTATCAGGGAAGTGACATTAAGGTCTTCATCGAGGGCATCAAGCATCAGATAAGCCCTGACGTTGTCCTAACACATCGCGCCGATGATGCGCATCAGGATCATCGAGAAGTCAGCCGATTGACTTGGAACACCTTCCGTGATCATCTAATCCTCGAATATGAAATCCCGAAATGGGACGGTGATTTGGGTCGTCCCAACATCTATGTTCCTCTTCAGGCTGGAATTCTGGAACGAAAGATCGAATTGCTTCTTGCCCATTTCGGTACGCAGCGATCCAAGGACTGGTTCGAGGCGGAAACATTCCGGGGGCTCTCCCGTCTTCGTGGTATGGAATGCAGATCTCACGAGCGTTATGCGGAGGCTTTCTTCGCCCGGAAGATCCTCCTGGGCTAAGAGGCTGGTGAGCGATTATCTTTCCCTTTTTTGAGGTGAGGCGTCGGAGCAGAATGCGGCTCATGGCGAGATAGAGCAGCATCTCGCCGGTCTCGACCAAGCGTTCGTAGTCCTTGGCCAGCCGCCGGTTGGTGGTCAACCAGGCGATCGTTCGCTCAACAATCCATCGTCGCGCAAGCACCTGGAAGCCACTTGGGCGCGTCGGCGGCTCCGCATCTACCCGCGTCCAGACGCCGCCGGACCACCAGTGTTGTGGGATAGACAGCCTCCAGCCCAGTGCCTTCTGAAGCCAGCCCCGCAAACCGCGATAAGCCGTGTCGGCCCACATCAGCTCGATGGCCGGGAAGTGATGCTGCAGACCGTCCAACAGGATCTCGGCTCCGGCGCGGTCGTGGATGTCGGCTGGGTGCACGCTGTTCTTCAGCAGATTGCCTTGCGTATCAACGGGCAGATGACGCTTGCGGCCCTTGACCTTCTTGGCGCCCTCATACCCACGTGGTCCGCCCACCTCAGTGGTCTTAACTGATTGGCTGTCGATGATCGCCGCTGTCGGCTGAGGATCGCGGCCGATCTTACAGCGATAACTCTCGCGCAGAACCTGGGTCACGTGCTCGCAGGTGCCATTCTCGCGCCACTGAGCATAGTGGTAGAAGACGGCACCACGCGGCGGATCCTCATGCGGCAGCAGCCGTCATTGGGCGCCGGTGCGCAGCAGATAGAAGATCGCATCGACGATGCGCCGTAAGGGATAAATCTGCCGCCGTCCGGCCGGATGGCTGCGGGGGACAAGGGGCGCGAGCAGCGCCCATTCGGCATCATTGAGATCGCTAGCGTAGAGGCAGAAGGCATCCATGGCGCTGGCTCTCGCGGGACAGCCCATATTTGCCTCCGCAGCCCGGCACCCAACCTATTCTGAGCAGGCACTTGGATCGAGCAAAAATCGTTCACCAGCCTCTAATACCGGCGCGCCTATAAGGCAACTTGTGAGATGTAGGGATAGGTACACAGGGATTGGACCCGTCCGGTTTCGGCTGTGAGCGCATCTCGGGCGCGACTGCAGGCCTCTAAGAGGCTGACTCAAAAAGACTTGTGATCCTTCAGGTCCTTGCGAGCCGCCTGGTCAGCATCCGGATATGGGCGATGAAGACCCAAGCCACCGCACTTTCAATGGAGGCTTCAAAGTCCTTCGCTAGGCGCCGGCAGCGTCCAAGCCAACCGAAGGTTCGCTCCACGACCCAGCGGCGCTTGAGAACCGCGAAGCCTTTGACCGCATCCGAGCGTTTGATGATCTCGATCGTCCAGTGCCCGAGAGTGGCGAGAGCTTCGCGCAACTTGTCTCCCGCGTAGCCGCCATCGGCAAAGACATGGCGCAGCCACGGATAGAGGGCGCGGACGGACGTCAGCACCTCTACGGCTCCGTCCCGGTCCTGGATATCGGCGGGATGAACCCTTAACCCGACCAGATGGCCCTGCGTGTCGGTGATGATGTGGCGCTTGCGGCCCTTGATCTTCTTGCCGGCATCAAAGCCGCGCGGTCCGCCGGCTTCGGTGGTCTTCACGGACTGGCTGTCGATCACGCCGGCCGAGGGGCTCGCCTCGCGGCCGGCCCTCTCGCGCGAGGCGGCCACGAGAGCATGGTTGATCCGCTCAAAGGTGCCGTCGCGTGACCAGGCATAGAAGTAGCCTTGCACGGTCGAATAGGGCGGAAACTCCTTTGGCAGCTGGCGCCATTGGCACCCGGTCGAGGCGAGATAGAGAATGGCCTCAACCACGGCTCGCAGGCAGGTCATACGCGGACGCCCGATCCGCCGGGCGGCGGGCATGAACGGCTCGACCAGCGCCCATTCGGCATCCGTGAGATTGCTTGCATAGCGCAGTCCGTCTCGCCGATACTGTCGGCGAGTGGCCTCGGTCCAAACCATCGTGACCTCCATCGAATCTTTGCAAATCCGACGGAATCACAGCGGCTTGAGGCCACTCAACCTTTTTCAGTCAGCCTCTAAGACAGCCTCCTCGTCGGTCAGCAGGCGGAGAGAGAACCGCTCGCGCAGATAGAGCCAAATCCGCTCGACCAGGTTCAACTCCGGCGCATAGACTGGCAGCGGCATCAACGTGAGATTGGCTGGAATCTGGAGGACCGGTCGTCATGCCTGCCGGCGCCGTCGAGCACCATGACCGCGTGCATGGTCTCCGACAGTCTGGTGACAAACTGCTCCAGGAATATGTCCATGGCTGCGGCGGAGACATGCGGGATCACCGGTGCAAAGTCCTCCCCCGCGGCAGGCCGCACGGCAGCAAAGATGTAAGCCGAGGCAAAGCGCTTGTCGGGATGAGCGGCTGCGGCCGCCTCTGCGGCCATGAGAAGCCCCCTTATATGGGCCGATACGTCAGTCAAGTGCTGGTCGCAGGTGCTGCCGTGATCTCCGAGGTTGAGCCCGATGGCGCTCATGCGAACCGTTCGTCCGCATCACCTTATATCCGGTTGGGCCTAAGCCCTGACCATAATCCCGCATGCATCGGGAACGGGCTCCAAGGTGAGCGCGACCATTCTTTTTCGCGGCATTGTTCCAGCCAGGTGCGGATACCGACGCAATCCGTCCATGTGTACCGACTTGAAGTCGTCCACGATTCCGATTTGATCCCGTCCGCCCTTCCGACTTGAAGCCGTCCATCCTTCCGATTTGATCCCGTCCAGGGATCGGTCTGAAGAACCGTGCTGCACCGGGTCATCCGATTGGGGCATTGCGACCTCTCCACCAGAGAGGGACGCGATGCCGGCAAACAGAGAGATGACCATGCGACAGATGCGGCAAGTGCTGCGGCTCCACGCGAGCCAAACCAGCGATCGCGAGATCGGCCGGATTGTGGGCGCGGCGCGCTCGACCGTGCGAGACGCCATCCAGCGGGCCAAGGCGGCCGGGCTGATCTGGCCGCTGCCGGAGGATCTGACCGACGCTGCCCTGGAGGAGAAGCTGTTCGCCCGCGCGGGCGCTCGGATCGGCACGCGCCGTCGGCCGGAGCCGGATTGGGCCCACCTGATCCAGGAGCTCAAGCGGCCTGGCGTCAGCATCGCCATCCTGCACGAGGAATATCTCGCGGATCATCCGGACGGCTATGGCTACTCGCGTTTCTGCGACCTGTTCCGCTCCTTCGAGCGCCGCCTGACGCCGACCATGCGCCAGCATCACGTCGCGGGCGACAAAGTATTCGTGGATTACTCGGGCAAGAAGCTGCCCATCGTCGATCCGCTCACCGGCGAGATCCGTCACGCCGAGATCTTCGTCGCCGTGCTCGGTGCCTCCAACCTGACCTATGCCGAAGCGACCTGGACCCAGACCCTGCCGGATTGGATCGAAGCCCATGTGCGGATGTTCCGGTTCCATGGCGGCGTGACCAAGCTCATCGTCCCGGACAACCTGAAGAGCGGCGTCCACAAGGCCTCGTTCTACGATCCCGAGATCAACCGCAGCTACGGCAAGATGGCGGCTCACTACGAGGTCGGAATTCTTCCGGCCCGACCGCGGCGCCCGAAGGACAAGGCCAAAGTCGAGGCTGGGGTCCGCTTCGCCCAATTCTACATTCTCGGCCGCCTGCGCCACCGCACCTTCTTCTCGCTCCAGGAGGCCAATGCGGCCATTGCCGAGGCCCTCGAGCGCATGAACAGCGTGCCCATGCGCCGGCTCGGCGTCAGCCGGCGCCAGTTGTTCGAGACCATCGAGAAGCCGGCCCTCGCACCATTGCCGGCGGAGGACTACGTCTTCGCGCACTGGCAGTTCGCCCGGGTCGGGCTCGATTATCACATCGACGTCGAGGGCTTCTTCTACTCGGTGCCGTTTGGCCTCATCGGCCAGCAGGTCGAGGTGCGCGTCCCCCAGCGCACGATCGAGGCCTTCCACAAGGGCGGGCGCGTCGCTGCCCACGCGCGGCGTTATGCGGGACGGGTGCACGGCACGCAGGCCGAGCACATGCCGAGCTCGCATCGCCGCTATGCCGCCTGGTCGCCCGAGCGCTTCCGTTCCTGGGCGGCGGCGATCGGCCCGCACACCGAGGGACTGATTGCCGCCATCCTGGCGACGCGCCGCCATCCCGAGCAGGGCTTTCGCACCTGCATCGGGGTTTTGCAGCACATGCGCGGCATCCCGAAGGAGCGTGTCGAGGCGGCCGCGGCCAAAGCCCTGGCGATCCGGGCGCTGACCTACAAGAGCATCGTGTCGCTTCTCGACACCTACCGCGAGCGCGCTCCCGCCCCGGCCGCCGACACGCCCATTCTCACCCACCCCAATGTCCGCGGACCGGGGTATTTCCACTAACAGGAGACCGACCATGTTGACCCATCCCACCCTCGACCAACTCCACGCGCTGGGCCTGCACGGCATGGCCAAAGGCTTCAAGGCGCTCAGCGCCAATCCCGAGGCTGACGCACTCGGCCATGCCGAATGGCTCGGCCTGATCCTCGATCATGAAGTGACGACGCGGCAGCAGAAGCGCTTCGAGACCCGGGCCAGGACCGCCAAACTGCGCCACCCTGCCAGCGTCGAGGATGTCGACTTCCGGGCCCCGCGCGGCCTCGACCGGTCGCTCTTTCTCAAGCTGGCGTCCTGCGACTGGATCCGCGAGCGGCGCAATCTGTTGATCACTGGCCCGTGCGGCGTCGGAAAGAGCTGGCTCGCCTGCGCCCTGGGACACCAGGCCTGCCGCGAGGACCTGTCGGTGCTCTACCATCGTGTGCCGCGGCTGTTGGCGGCGCTCGATCTCGCCCGCAGCGATGGCCGCTACTCTCGCCTGTTACGCACACTCGCCCGGGCCAGGCTGCTGGTGCTCGACGACTGGGGCCCTGAGGCGCTCACCGGCGAGCAGCAGCGCGATCTGCTGGAGATCGTCGAAGATCGCTACGATGCCGGTTCATTGCTGATCACCAGCCAGGTGCCGGTCGAGAACTGGTACGCGATGATCGGCAGCATGCCGACGCTGGCGGACGCCATTCTCGATCGGGTCGTGCACAACGCCTACCGGATTAATCTGACCGGCGAGAGCCTGCGCAAGACCCGCCACACGCAAGCCGACGCTTGACCCGCGCCATCACCTCAACCACCATCCATCAACGACCCGAAGAGCGGCGCCAAGGTGGACGACTTCACCTCGGAACCATGGACGGCTTGAAATCGGAATGCCTGGACGGCTTCAGATTGGACGAAGTGGACGGCTTCGTCGGTATCCGCATGAGCAAAGAGATTAAGGTCGCCTCTGACGCAGGTAATCGATGAGGACACGCAGTTTGAGCGGCACATTCCTGCGGGTCGGATAGTAGAGGTAGAAGCCGGGGAACAGTGGGCAGAACTCTTCAAGAAGCGGGATGAGTTCAGCCCGGGCTATATAGGGCCGGAAGGTTTCCTCCATCCCGAAGGTCAGGCCTGCCCCGGCGCAAGCCAATCGTATCATCACCCTCATGTCGTTGGTGGTCACGCGAGGGTTCACGTCGACAGCGAAATCGCGTCCGCTCTCGGTGAACTCCCATCGGTAGGGGGCGACCTGCGGGCTTGGCCGCCAGCCGATGCAGTGATGCTTTGGCAGATCCCGGGGATGGGCAGGTGCGTCATGCCGGGCGATATAATCAGGGGAAGCCATCACCATCTGGCGCTGCTCGTCCGAGACCGGAATGGCGATCATGTCCTGCTCGATCACCTCACCGAGCCGGACACCGGCATCGAAGCCCTCGGCCACGATGTCGAACTCCTCGTCCGTGACAGTGATGTCGAGGTGGATGTCGGGGTAAGCCGCGAGGAACCCCGCGAGCAGCGAGCCGCTCAGGAACCTCTCGGCGATGGAGGAGACCGTGAGGCGCAGCATGCCGCTGGGCTGGTCTCGCAATTCGCCTACGGCTTTGATGGCCGTGCTCACATCCTCGAGCGCAGGGCTTACCGCTTGATAGAGCCGCTCCCCGGCCTCGGTGAGACGAACGCTGCGGGTCGTGCGCTGAACAAGGGCCACACCCATCCGCTCCTCAAGGCGACGGATGGCTTGGCTGATGGCGGAGCGCGTAACCCCTAGGCGCTCGCTCGCCGCCCGGAAGCTGCGCGCTTCCGCGACCGTCACGAAAACGGTGATGCCGGCAAGATCTGTTTCCATTGGTGACAGAAACTTACCAGTTCATTCACGATTGGCAAGTCGATCACGCAAGCCAACCAAACTATCTTTCGCCCACGGGCTGAAGGCCAGCACGGGGTCAAAGGTCCGCACACAGGTTCGGACGAAAGGAAGAAGTCATGTCTGAGAGAAAGATCGTTCTGGTTACCGGCGCCTCGAGCGGAATCGGTGAGGCGGTGGCTCTGGAGCTTTCTAAAGCCGGTCACACGATCGTCGTGGGGGCACGCCGGACGGACCATCTGCACGACCTCGTCAGTCGGATTGAGGCAGCCGGCGGTGTCGCGCGCGCCCACCGGCTCGATGTGACGTCGCGGGATGACTTTGCCAGGGTCGTGTCTGCCACGCACGAGGAGTTCGGCCGCGTCGATGTGATCGTCAACAACGCGGGCATCATGCCGCTCTCGCCTCTCAACGCTCTCAAAGTGAGCGAGTGGGACCAGATGGTGGACGTGAACATCAAGGGTGTTCTGAACGGGATCGCGGCCGTGCTACCCACCATGGAAGCAAGAGGGTCCGGCCACATCATCAATGTCGCGTCCATCGGGGCGCATCGCGTGTCGCCGACGGCCGCAGTCTACTGCGCGACCAAATACGCGGTCTGGGCGATCTCGGACGGCCTCCGGCAGGAAATGGATCGGCTGCGGGTCACGGTGATCTCGCCCGGTGTGGTGACGAGCGAGCTGGCGGATACGATCTCGGATGATACGGCGCGCGAGGCTATGAATGAGTTTCGCAGGATTGCCATTGATCCGGATGCGATTGGTCGAGCGGTCCGCTACGCGATCGAGCAACCCTCCGATGTGGACGTAAGCGAGATCATCGTTCGTCCGACCGCAAGCCCGCACTGAAGAAAGGAGCCTTCAATGCCACGCATTGAACTCGCTCTCGTCCTTGCTGTTGCAATGGCTGCCGCGCCAGGGGCGCTCGGGCAATCCTCGAATACCAATCAACCCCGATCCAAGGATGCAACAGACATGACAACTCACCCTTATCTCGGCATGTGGGTCACAAGGGACGGCCACATTCGCCACGAGCTTCTCCCGAATGGGCGTTATGATGAGGCGCGGGGCTCCCGCAAGAGCGCCTATCAGGGGCGCTATGAGATCCGCGGCAGCAAGATCGACTACTGGGACGATACGGGATTTACGGCTGACGGTGAGTTCATCGACGATGTCCTCCACCACGGTGGAATGCTGTTCTACAGAGAAGGACAGAGGAAGCCGCGTCCCTGACGTTCGCTGTGATCCCTGCCACGCATATTGCGTGGCAGGGATTCAATGTCCGGTTCCGGCACTCCTGAGACCAAAGCTTTAGGGCAGCAATCCTCACGTAGCCAGACCTTCCTCAAGGTCAGCGAATTTCGCTGCCTGACCCTGTGCAGACGTTCCGGCGGTAGCCGCAAGCACGGCCTGTTCACCTGCAAGGCTGCCGAACGCCGTCGGGACCCCCGCGCCTTGATCGCCGAGATGCAGGCATCCTTGAAGGTGTTCTTCTGGCGTGAGATAGCCGTCGGATGACGACGCCCCAGCAGGTGCATGCCCCCGGCTCAGCGTCTGCGTCCCTCCGAGGTCACCCTTGGATTGCGAAAAAGCTCCCGGCGTGGGGCCGGGAGCTTTCGCCTATCAGGATCAGGGCAGGATTAGGCAACCCGGTTGAAGCGGTTCGCCGTCCTCTCGGCCTGCACGGTCACGGTGCGGGTGGCCTCGTCGGTGATCTGGATCGTGAGCTCGGCGATGCGACGGCTGTTCTCCATCGTCAGCTCCAGGTTGTCGCGCAGGAGCGAGGCCTGCACCTCAACGAGGTCGCCCATGGAACGGCAACGGGCGAGATCGGTCAGACCCTCGATGTTGCGCCGCATGTGCCGCTGGCTCCGCTCGAGCACCTCGCGCGAGACGTCCTGGAGTCCGCGAGCCAAGGCTGTGCCGGAGTGGGCGACGGCCCGCAGGTTGTGCGAGGCCTCCTCCGTCAGGCCCTGGGCATCGCCGCCGGGACGGCCGAGCATCTGCATGGCTTGGTCGGTCGAACGCCGGGTCAGGTCGGTGACCGCCTCGAGGCTGCTCTCCACTGCCTCCTGCATGGCGCGTGCCATGGTCTGCGCGCCTTCCACGCCGGCCCGGAGGGTCTCCGCGACGTCCTCCGTCACCCGCTGCACGGTCTCGGCCTGCTCGCGGGAGCGTCGGGCGTCGGCCCGCCTGGTTTCGTCGATGCTAGCCATGTCTTCCTCCACTTTCTCGGCTACGGCTTGGGCCTCCTCGTCGCTCAGGATCTGGAGAACGGCGGGGAGAAGCTCCTTCCGGTCGTCCCGGATGTGCTGCTGGAAGGTCTTCCTCAGCTCGGCCACCCGGTCGAGGAATTCACTGCCGTTCTTCGGCAGGCCCTCCAGCTCCGCGAGCTGCGTGGCCGTGTCCTCGTTGTCCTTGGCGGCGTCGCGCAGGAGGTCCAGCATCCCGTGCCGTCGCAGCACCGGGAAGAGGTGCTCGTCCTGAAGCCTCGCGAGCAGTTCCAACTCCTCCTTGAGTTCCTGGAAGAGCCTCTCGCGGGTCTTCACCGCTCCGTCGGACGTGGCGAGCAGCTTCTCGAACAGTTCGTTCGCCTTGTCGGGCGGCGCTTTGCTGTATCGTCTGTTGGTTGCCATCTTCTCCTCACAAAAGCTGAAATGCATGGCCCGGCGCGTGGCGCCGGAGCCACTGGAAACTCGAACACTGGAACTGGGAACCCGTGACACCGGATGGGACACGGCCCGGCGCAATTAGCATGGGTTAGTCCGCAACCCCGGCGATGACCATCGGGTTCCTACCTCGGGATGTCCCGATGCAGCCCAGGGACGAGAGGTCGCAGGCTCAAACCCATGCAGGGTAGTTGGCCCGGTCGCGTGCGAAGGCCTCACCCCCAAGGCGTTCCGGCATTCGCCGCCACGGCCTATGCTTCCGCATGGGTACTTTGCTTGGTGACATCGACCTGATGCAGCGAGCTCGCCTCGTCGAAAGCTTAGATCGAGGCCTTGATCCCCACCGTGGCCACACCTATTTACCATCCATGTGGATGGTAAGGGGATGGTATGCCATGGCGAGCAATGTCCACGAACTCCGGCCCAAGGTGGCAGACAGCGAGAAGATCACGATCAACCTTGGTTATGTCGACCTGGGCCATATCGACCTTCTGATCCAGGAGGGCTTCTACTCCAACCGGACCGACTTCATCCGCACGGCCATTCGCAACCAGCTCGACCGCCATAACGACGCCGTCACGAAGTCCGTCGCCCGACACCAGCTCGACCTGGGTCTCCGTCACTACAGCCGCCAGGATCTTGAGGCTGTGCAAGCAGCCGGAGAAATGCTGCACATCCAGGTGCTCGGTCTCGCCAGCATCGCCAACGATGTCACGCCCGAGCTGGCGCGTCAGACGATCGCCTCCCTTCACGTCCTTGGCGCCTTGCACGCCAGTCCTGCCGTGAAGGAGGCACTGAAGGACCGCATACGCTGACCACCGGGTAGCACCCGTCTCACCGTCTCTCGAGCCTGCCACCCCCTCCCGGCCGGAAGGGGCGGGCTCCGTTTCGCCCGGCAACAGGACCGAACTCATGAACGCACGACTGAATATCGACATGCTTGAGGCAACCCGTCTGACCCGTGAAGGCCGGCTCGCCGAAGCCATGGCCATCCTTCAGAGAGGATTGTCGGGCGGCCACCCGTCAGCGACCTCAGGCGACGCCGGCAAAGATGCCGACCAGCGTCCATCGGGGCGTGCTACACGGATCCTCGACATGGTGCCGCCTTCTTCCAGGGGAGAGGCCTGGACTCCACCCAAATTCACCCCTTCACACGTCGTCCCGAACGTTCCCGGTTTGGATGGAGGCTTGGCCCAGCCTCAGGTGCCGCAAGCGTTGCGCGGTTTCCTCGACCGCATGGGCCAATCCGGCTCCGCGCTCGACCTTGATGGATTGGTTGGACCCATTCCAGCCCGTGCACCGGCCTCGCTGCCGGAGGGAGCCCGCTTCGAAGAGCGGATGTTTGCCAACCAGGCGGGCAGCCGCGCCTACAAGCTTTACATCCCAAGCGGCTACACGGGTCAGCCTGTGCCGCTCGTGGTGATGCTGCACGGCTGCACGCAATCGCCGGACGATTTTGCCGCCGGGACACGGATGAACGAACTGGCCGAGGAGCAGACGTTTCTCGTCGCTTACCCGGCGCAGGCCCAGTCCGCCAACGCGTCCAAGTGCTGGAACTGGTTCAACGCAGCCGATCAACAGCGGGATCGGGGCGAGCCCTCGCTGATCGCCGGCATCACCCGTCAGATCATGCGTGACCTCTCTGTTGAACCCGGACGCGTGTATGTCGCCGGGCTGTCCGCCGGTGGGGCCGCAGCGGCGATCATGGGCTCGGCTTACCCGGACCTGTATGCCGCCGTGGGCGTCCATTCGGGCTTGGCATGCGGGGCGGCGCGTGACATGGCCTCGGCCTTCGCCGCCATGCGACAGGGTGGGGCGCCTCATCACAGTGGGGCCAAGCAAGCGGTGCCGACCATCGTGTTCCATGGCGATCGCGACACGACCGTCAATCCCGTCAATGGGGACCAGGTCTTCGCCCAGTCGCGGGCGGGATCCGATCTTCGGACGACGGTCAGCCGCGGTCAGGCTCCTGGTGGGATCGGCTATACCCACACAGTGGCGTGCGATGACAGCGGCCACCCGATGCTCGAGCATTGGGTGCTTCACGGGGCGGGCCATGCCTGGTCCGGGGGAAGCCCGAGCGGGTCCTATACTGAGCCCCGAGGACCCGAGGCCAGCCGTGAGATGATGCGCTTCTTTCTTGAGCATCCGAAACCGACCGCCGCATCTCCCGTGTAAGCACAACGAGCCCGCCAAACCACGGTGAGGGCTGGCGGGCTATGAGTGGATATCTCCCATGCTGGTAGACCTAGATTGCGCCAATCGGGTTTAATTTGTCTCGTTCCAAGGACCCGGCATTCCAGAGTGCCCCATGGTGGAAGGTCATGCTTAAGCCCCGGTCCTCTCAGAGGACCGGGAGCCGAATGCCTCTGCCGCTTGCCTGTCCAAACCGTCAGGTTAGGAGCCAGTAGTAGGTCACCTGATAGTAGTCGTGCAGGTCCTGCTCGCTCGCCCGATCCGGCCAGTCCTGACCGCGACCACCGGAGAGGCTCGGCGCACTCCGAAGCTGCTCTGCCGTGATCTGGATACGATATCCTCCCAAGCTGAGGTCATAATCGAGCATGCGCCAGGGGACAGCGTACTCGCTCGTGCCCACGCCAAAAAAGCCGCCAAACGACATCACCGCATAGGCCACCCGTCCGCTGATCTTGTCGATCATCACCCGCTCGACGGTGCCGATGCGCCTGCCGCTGCGGTCGTACACGGCAGTGCCTTCCACCCGGTCGCTCTCGATCAGCGGCTTGCCTGAGCGCTGACCAGGATAATCCCTGCCGGTCCTGCCACGATATGGCGCACGCTCCTGGCTTCTGCTCAGACCACCAATGAGCCAAGCCATCCCAAGGCCGACTGCTCCCACTGCCAGCAGCGATGTGAGCGGGGCCTCAGTGAATTGGTGCTCGACGGCCTGTGTGGCTCGCTCATAGTAGCGCTGGGCCTGCGGATAGTGGTCGCCTGCTTCACGGACATACCGCTGGCCTTGATCGTAAGCCTCACGGGCGACATCGGAGGCACGGCCTGCAAGATCAGCGGCGGTGTTCCTCGCCTGATCAACCAAGCTTTCGCCCCCGCTTCCTTGAGGGTTCCCTTGGGCCGTGTCTCTATTGCCACCCGGCTGGTTTGCAGCGTTGGACGGCACGTTTCCAGCTTGCCCGGCTCCCATTCCCTGTTTCTCGTCCATGATCACTCTCCATGACGATCTGACTTCTTTGGGGTGATGTGCTTCCAACTCCTGTGACCAGCCTATCGTTCTACGTACCCTGGGCTTGGATGTGGTGCATAAGATGTACGGCTCCAAACACGCAATTGGACAAGACCGCGGCATTGTTGCCCTTGAACCATCGCGGCAAGACAGAGGAATAGGCGGGCTGTCGGGACTTGGCTGGGCAGAAAAGTCCAATTCTCTTTGGACTGCTAAGATCCAGTCTGAAGTTAATCTTGCCATACTGGGAACGGGCTTACGTGAAGTTGGCGGCAACCGTCTCACTTACGAAGACACGGCCGCCATCCGCGAATATGCCTGTCCGAGCAGAAGCGTGGGCGATCACCAAAAAGCCGCCAGTAGCCGACTTCTGCATGGGGGTTGACGGTCCAGAACCCGGCCGGCTGCGGGAAGACAGATAGCATCTCATCCTCCTCCAACCAGAGGATCACAGGCGTGCCGTCCCGCGGCGCGGTGCCGATGGGGACCAACCCCCAGCTATGGTCTTTCCTGACACGGTCGCTTTAAGCCTGCGCGAATTCCAAGCGGCAAACCGTCATGGGAACGGCCGCAGAGAGAACCTGATCGCCATCGTCATCCCTGCTGACTTGGACCGTACACGCCCGATCTCAGCCGCGCACCGAGCGGCCCCGTATTCGGCAGCATCGCGGCTACCGAACTCAAGACCGCCGTTGTCAGGGGTGACCTCCCCGTCTTCCAGCACGTCGAAGAAGAAACGAGGCATGGGTTCCTCCCAGCAGGTGCGTACAAACCTGTCGGGCGGCCGTTTGTTCGCTGGTCTAAAACAGCCTTGTCAGAAATTTCGCTTGTTGAGCTGGGAATGTCTCTTAGTGGCACATCTCGGAAAAAACGCTTTGGTCTGCTCATGAGGCGGCGAGCGGACCTTTATTTCATCTGCTGTTCGTTACTCATTGACCCGCAGCCGACTTTCAGACAATTCCATGCGTGACAGGGATGTCCACGAATAGACGCTTGCCTGCCCTGTTAATTGGCTTCACCTGACCAGGGCGTCCCTGCGCTGACAGGGCCGGCCTCATCGGCAGGCAAGGCGTCAGGACACGCTGTCACCCAAAGGGGCCTTGATCGTGCAGACAACGCCCGTAGCACCGTAGGCGACGTCGACCTCGCTTCTCCGCGGCGGCCTCCGGTACCGGGAATCCCTCGACCGGCAGCTTCCCCACGCGCCCCGTATCGACGCTGAGTTCGATCGAACGGCTCCGAACCCAAAGGTATAGTCAGGCGAGATTGCCTAAGCCTGGCCATTATTCTGCCTTCGGGGAGACACGATAAGAACCTGCGATGGAGGTCCGCTTGCGCCAGGAACAGAACCCATGTCGCTGGATGAGCCTTTCCCCCTAAGCCAGTTTTCCCCACGGTTGCAATGTGCGATCCGCAGCGAGTTCGGGGGGCGCTGTCCCACCCAGCGGGAGGTGGCTGAGGTCACGGATGCCCAATGGCTCTCAACGCCTTCCATCGGCCCAACCATCCTGAAGAGAATTCGGGCTCTGGGGCAATGTGACGAGCACCCGATCCGGCAGATGACGGATGCGGAGTTGCTCCAGCGCCTCATGGATGTGCAGGAGGAGCTCAAGCTGATCCAGCGCACCGTCAGGATGACGATCCCGCAACGCGCGCGAGATGGTCGCCCGCGTCATCGGCCGCTGGCGCCTTCATCGGAGCGCATGGCAAGCTCGGAGGATCATGCCCGAACCGGGAGGTCTGTCGCAGGTCAGGGCATTTCCACGCTTTCCTCCTTGTAGGGTACAGTAGATGGTTGCTCCGGAGCCGCTGCGATCGCTGGAGGCTCCGCTGCCTGCTCACACAGGCCTGCCATCTGGATCAGGCCGAAGCCGAACGTGGGATCCCGCCCGGGCTGTCCCAGATCGAGGGTGCTCTCCTCTAGGCGGGCCTGAACCGCTTTCATGTCCAGCTCGGGATGGGAGGCCAGCAGGACTCCCGCGGCGGCGGATACAAACGGCACCGCATAGGATGTTCCTGTTCTGAGGGAACCAGTACCCTGGGCCGAGGCCGTCCAGACATTCACCCCAGGTGCCGCAAGATCAACATACAAGCCACGCGTCGCACGCCGGTACACATTCAGCTCGTGATCGACCGCTGTCACGGCAACAACCCCGGGATAGGCAGCCGGATAGGAGGGCTCGGCACCGGCGCCGTTATTGCCCGCGGCTGCAATGATCACGATACCCTTGGCCTGGGCGGCGGCAATGGCTTTCTGGAGAACCTCGTTCGCAGGACCAGACAGGCTCAGGTTGATCACCCGTACGCCACGCTCGGCCAGGGCCTCGATCGCCGTGACCAGCGCCATCACGTCCGTCCGGTCGGCGGTGCCGCCGTCGCGGTAGAAGGCGTCGACTGCAATGATCTTGGCCTGTGGCAGCAGGCCAGGGGTTTGGCTGTCCGGCCGCCCGACGAGGAGCGCCGCAACGGCCGTGCCGTGATCCGGCAACGAGGCGATCGCGCGGCGGGTGGGCAGGGCCACAACCTCGATCGCCTGTCCCTGCAGGGCGTCATGCGCGACATTGATGCCGGTGTCGATCACGCCGATGAGGGGAGCGGGGCCGCATTGGGCGGCGTTCGACCCCGACCACTTCACGAGCGAGGCCCAGTTCCCGGGCCCGGTGGACGGGCACTCGGCGCCCATGCAGGCCGGACTGCCCTCATCGAGATAGTAGAATTGGTCGAAATCCACTGAGGCCTGAGCGTCAACCAAGCGGACCCTGTGCCGGGCCTGTGCCACGGAGACACCGCTTGGTACCTGAAGCCGGACCACCGGAGCCGTGAGGCTGCCCTGCGTCTGGCTCTTGATCCGGAAGCCTTGGGCGGTCAGCCGAGCCAAGTCCGCCTGCGATAGGCCCGACGCCACGATGGAGCGCGACGATCGCCGCGGCTTGGGACGGCGGTCGATCTCTTCGACAACAGGAGCTACACGCACAGGCTGGGCCTTGATCGAAGCCGCAGTCTTCGCCGCCTGCACCGAGGCGGCAGCCTTGGCTCGGCTGGGTGCCTGCGGGGCGGATGCCGCGGCCTTGCTCCGGCTTGTGGAAGTCTTGCCGGTGCTCGCCTCTACCTTGTTATTAGTACGTTGGCTTTTGCTCGGTGCGTTTCCGGCACTCGCTGTGTTGGCTTTTGAATTGCCCTTGCTGTTGCTTGCGCTTGTGCCAGCGCTCGCTCCCTTGCTGGAATTGGCGTTCCCGTTGTTGCCCGGGTTGGCCTTGCCGCTGTTGCCACCGGCATTGTTGTTGCCCTTGCCCGCACCGCCGCCAACGCTCGCTCCGGCGCTGTTGCCGCGACCGACACTGCCATCGGAGCCGCCATTGCCGCGGCCGAGTCCGCCTCCGGCACCGTTCCCGCGGCTGGACCCGCCGCCTATGCCGCCCCCGAGCCCTCCAGCGTTGGAATTGCCTTTGCCGCCGCCGTTGCCATTCCCGTTCCCTGCGCCACTGCCGGCCGCGCCGCCGCTCTTCCCGCCTCCGTTCCCGTTGCCGCCACTGTTGCCAGCACCGCCGCCGACGCCGTCCCCATTGGCGTTCCCGTTGCCCCCGCCGTTGCCGTTCCCACCGCCATCGCCCTTGGCGAGCGCAGATCCGTTCAAGATGGGCAGGCTGGATTCATGGCCGAGATCCAGTTGGACGCGGACGGGAAGGGCAATGGCAATGCCTGCTACCGCAGTGAGGATATGTCGCCACCAGCGTGCCATGCATTTCTCTCGTGCCGGCAACTCAGCCGTGAATGCACCAGTTGCAGCGCGATCGGAACGTAAAGGCGAAACTCAACCTGGAAGGTTGATCGCACGATGCACTGAACTGCATGCCTTGTACCGTACCTGAGATGAACAGGAGCGAACCAATCACGAAATGTGTCTGATCGTAAGCTTGGCAATAGTTGCGGTGTGCTCAAGGGCGTCGAAGCGGATGCCTTCGTTGTGCCAGCGATTGCTGCCCGATCGTCAACGACGGCTACGAAAACGCAGGAAACGGAATCCGATCATCGCACCGATCCCTGCATTGTCGTCCAGTGCCGGCACTCCTGAGACGTAAGCGCATAGTCTGCTTCGGCGGTTGAGAGCCGACATTCGTTGAGCGGCCGGAACGTGAAAATTTGACCCCGAGCGGACCTTCGTTGGAGCCGTCACCACATCTCCAAAAATGATGTTTAAGCTCGCACCCGTACAGTGAAAGGGGCTGTATCGGACACCACAATAGTTAAGGATGATGCTTCACCTGGACCAGATGAATGAGCAGGAACTAATCGCGGAACTTCATCGTCTCGCGGCCGAATGCGAGAGGCTCGACTTCAAGGTCGCGAACGTCACCCAACAGCGCCGGTTCTGCAAGGATCGCCCTGACGCCGGACGGGCCACGCCGGACGAGCAGACTCTCCTCATCGAGATGAATCGACTGATGGATCGCAGACGAGCCACCGAAGGGCACCTGATGCGGGTCCGAGGACAGCTCCGTCCCCTGAGGCCACATGAGTAATCGTGCCGCTCTTTCTAAGGGCGGCGATCAAGCATGAGCCGCTAAGGCGGCCCGCACGGCAGCGGTAACCTGGTCTTGCATCTGCTCGGTCAGATATGGGTGCATCGGCAGGCTGATAACCTCAGCCGCAAGGCGATCAGAAACGGGTAAGCCACCCGCAGCCGTGGGATAGTGCCTGTAGGCCACCTGCCGGTGCAGAGGCACCGGGTAGTAGACGGCCGTTGGAACTCCAGCCTCCGTCAGGGAAGCCTGAACAGCGTTGCGATCACGGCCCGGCAGGCGCAGCGTGTACTGCGCCCAGACCGAGGTCGCACCGTCCAAAATCCTGGGCACAGTGGCAAGATCGCCAAGCTGCTCGGTGTAGCGTGTGGCGACACGGTTGCGGGCGCTGATCTCTTCGGGGAAGATCTTGAGCTTCTCAATCAGAACGGCCGCCTGCACGGTATCCAACCGGCTGTTCATGCCAATCTGCACGTTGTCGTACTTGTCTGTTCCCTGACCATGAATGCGGAGCGAGCGGATGACGTGTGCCAATTCTGCATCATCCGTGAACACCGCGCCGCCATCGCCATAGCACCCGAGAGGCTTGGCCGGGAAGAAGCTCGTCGCAGTGGCCTGCCCGATCGTACCAACCGGGCGCCCTTTGTAGCTGGCCCCGAAGCTTTGCGCCGCATCGCACAGAAGCCACAAGCCCTCGTTGGCCGTAGTGGCCTCGATGAGGTCGTAATTGGCCGGTTGGCCGAAGAGGTCGACTGCGATGATGCCGACGGGATTGAGACCCCGGTCTCTCGCTGCCGTGATGGCGGATTGAAGGCTCGTGACATCAAGGTTGAAGGTGTCCTCGCAGACATCGACGAACACGGGCGTCGCGCCGAGTCCGGCGATGGCCTCTGCGGTCGCCGCGAACGTGAAGGCTGGGCAGAAGACAGCGTCCCCGGCCTTTACCCCCTTGGCCCTCAGGATCAGGGCCAAGGCATCGGTGCCATTGCCACAGGAGATGCAGTGACTGGCACCGCAGAACGCGGAGAGATCCGCCTCAAGTCGGGCGACCTCCGGGCCCATGACATACAGGCCGTGCTCGAGCACCCGGAGGATCGCCGCGTCGACCCCTCGTCCGAGGCGCCGGCGCTGAGCGGCAAGGTCAATGAAGGCAATCTGGTTCGGCATGTTTGGGCTAGAGTTCGAGCCAAGGAGCGACACGGCCCGCACGCTCGGGACCAGCCCAGCGAGTCTCGGCCGGGTTCATCATTGCGCTCGCCTGGGCCAGGACCCGCGTCACTCGGAGTCCTTCGGCGCCGTCTGTCCTGGGTTCGCGCCCTTGGGCAATGCAGTCGAGGAAATGCTGGCATTCCCGTTTGAGCGGTTCGTGCTCCTCCACCGCAATCGCAAGTGGTTGGGCTCGGATTGCTGCCGGTACATTGCCAGCCACATCGACCACGTGCGGGTATAGCAGCAACTTGCGCCCCCATGGCGCACCATCATCGAACACAATCATGGCCTCTGACCCGATCACGGTGAGGCGATGCTCCTTGACGGGATGAAGCCAGGACAGGTTGATCTGCGCCTGTTCGCCAGCCGGGAAGGACAAGTGCAGGGTCACCGCATCGGCGATGGTCCGGCGCAGGTGGTAGCCGCCGACCGCGTGGATCTCGCTTGGCGCGGCGCCGACGAGGCTGAGAATGACCGAGACATCATGGGGCCCCAAACACCAGAGCACATCCTCCTCGCGGCGGATCGCCCCCAGGTTCATCCGGGTGGCCTGAAGGCGCAGGATACGGCCAATGGTGCCAGCCACGATGAGGTTCCGGAGCTTCGCAACAGCAGGATGGTAGTGGAGAATATGGCCGACCATGAGCCGTCGGTCGAGGCGCCGTGCCAAGGCGGTCAGCTCCTCAGCATGCCTGAGCTCGAGCGCGAGCGGCTTTTCGACAAAGACATGCTTGCCGGCCAACAGGGCGCGCTTGGCAAGGTGGTGATGGGTTGAGGGTTGGGTCGCGATCGCCACCGCTTGGATCGAAGGCTCGGCCAGGATCTGCTCAAAGGACAGAGCTCGGCTACCGTGCCGGGCAACGACAGACTCGACGGCCTCGGAGTGATGATCAGTAACAGCACCGAGGCAGCCCTGTTCGGCAAAGCAGCGGGCCAGGTTCTTGCCCCAGGCTCCGCAGCCGATCACCGCAA
>NZ_JBVVAK010000055.1:0-51140 GCF_055792825.1 Microvirga sp. GN3 | reverse complement strand
TCGCGGAAACCATCTTGGCCCGCGGTCATGCGCGACCGCACCGACAGGCCGGACATATGGGCGCAAGCGATCCGATCATAGTACTGACCAACACCCTTGTGAGGAGGAAGCCGTCCACATATAGCTTCTGATCGGTGCCGAACCAGCCCAGCAGCACATCATCGCCATTGCCGCCATAGAGCTTGTCGTTGCCGTTCTCGCCCTCGAGTTCGTCGTTTCCATCGCCACCCTGGATGACGTCGTTGCCCTCGCCACCGGTGATCTGGTCGTCCTGGGCTTCGCCATAGAGCTTGTCGTCACCATCGCCGCCGTCGACAAGATCATGGCCGTTGCCGCCGCGGAGAAGATCGTTGCCGGCATCGCCATAGAGCATGTCGTCGTCATTCTCGCCGCGAATCTGATCGTTGCCGGCACCGCTATAGAGGATGTCATAACCGTCGCCGCCATAGATCCGGTCGACGCCATCGCCGCCATCAACGAAATCATCGCCGAGACCGCCATACAGTGCGTCGTTGCCTGTACCGCCATCGACCGTGTCGTCGCCAACCTCGCCGGTCAGGTTGTCATTGCCGGCAAGGCCATTGATGAGATCGTTGCCCGCGAGCGCATTGATCACATTGGCCTTGGCAGTGCCGGTGATCTCATCGTCGCCCGATGTCGGCTTGGTCGAAGGTCCAGACTGGCCAGTGCCATTGAAAGCGAACCAATCCGCGGACAGAGCCTCCGTGGTACGAATGGTCAGGCTCCCGCCATCAGCGAAGCGCACGACGTAGCCACCCGATGTGCTGGAGATATCGAGATCGCCGAAGCCCGTTGCCCCCGTATTCATCAGGGCGATCTTGTCGCCTTCGGAAAACTTGAAGTCGGTGATCGTGTCCGCGCCGTCTCCAGCGTAGTACATGAAGACGTCGGCGCCGGCTCCGCCGAGCAGCGTGTCGTTTCCATGTCCACCGATCAGCGTGTCATGGTTGAAGCCGCCAAGGAGGGAGTCGCCACCTGCCGTACCGACAAGAGCGCGGCCGGCGACGGAAACCGGGTTCTTGAAATACTGCTCGACCAGCGCATCGGTGCGCTTGCCATGCGTAGAAAAGCCGTCGTCAGGGCTTGGATCGGAGACGGCCTCGCTGGCGTCGTAGTTCCACAGCCAGTAGCCACCCATCCAACCTTCACCGGCGCGATCAGTGATGATCTTGTAGAAGGCCTGATGCATCATGTACTGCTCGCGCTCGTCGATGCGGCCATTGCCCCACATCCACGGCGTGGCGTTGCTGCCGTCGAGGCTGCGGAAGCCTGTTTCCGTGAAGATCAGCTTCTTGCCATACTGCTCGGCGATCCGTTTCAGAGCATCCATGGCGGAGATGTTCTCTCCGAACCTCTCCTCGATGGGCGTTCTCACTCCCCAGACGTTGGACGGTTTGGTCCAGCCGTCGATCAGTTGTTGCAGGGACGGATTGGTGCTGTCCTGAGTGAAGCTGATATAGGGATTTGCCCCCATGTAATCGAGCTTGTCCCAGAAGCTGAGGTTGAGAGCCTCGGTCCAGGTCGCGGCATAGGTCAGCTGTCCATCGTAAACGTCGCGGACCGCCTCGATGATATCGACCCAATACTCGCGATACTGCGCACCTGTCATGCTTTCGCATTCATTGCCGATGGCGAAGGCCGTGATACCCTGCTCCTGCGCAAGTTTGGCGTAGTGGACCACGGCTTCCTTATAGGAAGCAAACCATGCATCAGCCCAGACCTTGGCCTGTGCGGGCGTCGAACCTTCCGGAGGACCGATAAGCGCGTTCCAATCGTCGTTCTGCATGTTGACATGCAGCTTGAAGATGACCTCCAGACCACGGGCCTGAGCCTTGGCGATCGCCTCCTTGATCGAGCCGTCGCTCTCCGTGCGCGGATTTCCGTCGACGTTGTGACCACCCGGATCGTTGTTGTCGCGATAGACCCGGGTAGACGTCAGACTGTCCATGTAGACGGTCGGGACAATCACAACTTGAGAAGCACCATCGCCCTTGATCAGGTCGAGATTCGTCTCCGTCCACGGCATCCGATAATTGCCGTCCCACCACGACGGGAGACTTTCAGCCTGGAAGTCGAATAATTTGGGCATAATGGATGGGTCCCTGAGGATAGCTGGCTACGCTGAATAGGCTTCTAGCATTTATATTTCGATATAGTGTTACAAACAAAATCTCGCAAGTGCGAAAGGAAGAAATAAAGTTAAGCTTCCGTTTCTGAGAAGGCGGAAAGCAATTCCGGCTACGCTGGAAGTAATGCATAGCCACGGGCCGGGATATCAGAAGAAAATATTCATGTGCCGGCTATACTGAAGTCTGCCCTTCATCCAGCAACCCAATCCGACCCTCATAAAAGAAAGGGCATGCCTCACCCGTGGCGTGCCCTTTCCTGTCGTAGCCGGTGAGTCGACGCCCCGGCGTCTGGAGCGTCTTCAGGTCGTTGCCGCCAGGATCGACGCGTAGGCTTCCTCGGCGGCGATCACGGTCGCCATCTGCACCGTATGGGCGAACCGGTAGGCGTCCCCGTAAACCGTCTCGTCCGGGAACTCCGTGATGAGGGTCAAGGGAGAAGGATGGCGCTCGTCCGCGGTGATCAGGCACGGCACATCGTTGATGATCTCGTACGGCGTCCCGCCGGAATGGATCGAGCAGATTTCGATCTGACGGCGGTTGAACTCGGCAAGGCCCGGTACGGCCGACAGGCCGGTGGTAATGGCTTCAATCAGGGTCCTCGCCGTGTCGCCCCATGAGGGATGATGCCTCATGATCAGGAAGAAGCCCTTCGGGATCGTCCAGAGTTCGAAGCCGCGTGGCAGATAGCCGGTAAACGGTCTCGTCCACTCATGCGCCGGATAGCCGTGGAAGTTGAGGTGCAGTTGGGCACCGGACATTTCCAGCGCTTGGTTGCGCGCGCCGATCTCGTAGAGCGGTTCGTTTCGTCCATATTCCAGATCGCAGCCGAGCGAGGTGTAGCGCGCCGCATGATGCATGTGGCGTGGATTGCCCTCGCAGAGCCGTCCATGCAACGCATAGCCATCCGGGTTCTCGACCGGAATATACGCGATGTTAGCCTCCGGATTGGCGAGTAGCCGGCGCACGGCCCGCAACGTCCCCACCGGCGCCGACGTCTCGTTGGCATGCTGGCCGCTGGTGACGAGAACCGGCGGACGCGAGCCGGCGCGATAGATCCCGCGCACCGGACGCTCCTCGCGGGAGATCCCCTCGAAGGTCTCGCCCGGAAGCGCCGCGAGTTCACGGTAAATCTGCGCGAGGCCCGGTGCGGCATCAGCCGTCTCGATGTCCTGTTCCGGCTTCACAGGATTCTGCGGCGGTCCAAACGAGCGCAGGGTCACGCGCACATGCGCATCGCCCCCGCCGGCGCGGATATCCGGCACGATCTGGCCCGGCTGTACGCTGCGATCCTCGGGCGGGCGGCCCGACTTGCGTTTGAAGAATTCGAGCAGCGAGAAGTAAAAGTCCTCGTGTAGGGCCTCGCGCGTGCTCATGACCTCGTCGCCGTAGTCGAGCGGACGCTCGATGCCGGGGATCGTTACATCAATGGCGATGATCTCCGCGTAGGGCTCCGTCTCAGGCCAGTCATGAGCTGCAACACTTGCCATGACCTTGTGAAAAACCTGCTCGGCCTCGGTCTCAAGCACCTCGTCGACATCCGGTGCACCATCCGCCCGTCCGGTCACCTTGAGCCAGCCGGTCGGCGTAAGATCGACTTCGTCGAGATGGTTGGTGCGCAGGCGGTTCGGCGCAAAGACCGCATGCTCCGCCACGCGCCCGTCCTTATATTCAAGGATCATGCGATAGGTCAGATCCGCGGTGCCGGACTCGAAGAGAGTCTCGATACCGTCGAGCAGGGCTGCGAGAGGATAACCCTCCGAGAGGAAGCGCAGGCGGTCCGCGTCCTCATGCACGGGATAGCGCACGGTGACGCGCTTCAGATCAGCGGTATCGATCTCTTCGAGAAAGGCATGAACGAGCGGCTTGTAAGCGCTGCGCAGCCGCGCCCGGACGCCTGCCTCCGACAACACGGCCTCTGCCGCGCGCCGCTCCGCCTCGCCCTCGAACAGCCACGCCTCGAGTATCGCGCCGCGATGATCGCTCTTGGCCCATTCACGCAGGAGGATATCGAGAGTGCGCGGGATATGCTCGTCGAGCAAAGTCGTCATCGTGAAGTCTGTCCTGTCGGGTCAAGAAGATCGCGCAGCCAATCGCCCAGAAGGTTCAGGCCGAGCACGGTGAACATGATGGCAAGGCCTGGAAAGACGCTGACCCACCAAGCCGTCTGCAAGTAGGTGCGCCCGTCGGCCAGCATGCCGCCCCAGCTTGGAATAAGCGGATCGACGCCGAGGCCGAGGAAGGTCAGGCTGCTTTCGAGAAGAATATTGTTGGCCACCTGCAGAGTCATGAGAATGACAATGGGGCCGAGCACGTTGGGCAGGATATGCGTGAAGATGATGCGCCCATTGCCGACCCCGATGGCGCGAGCCGAGAGGATGAACTCCCGATCCCGCAGGGCCAAAACGGAGCCGCGCACGAGGCGTGCATATTGCACCCATTGGGCGACGATCATGAAGAAAATGATCTTGTCGACACCCGTGCCGAGAATGGCGAGGAACATGATGGCGAGCAGGATGAAGGGCAGCGCCAGCTGAATGTCGGCAAAGCGCATGAGCAGGATCTCGGCGATACCGCGGTAATATCCGGCGACAAGGCCGACAATCGTGCCAACGACGACCGCTCCCATCACCGAGAGAATGCCGACCGTGAGCGAGATCTTGCCGCCGACGATCACGCGCGCCAGCACGTCACGGCCGAGGGGATCGGTGCCGAGAGGATGGGCAAGATCCTGGAACGGCGGCGTGAGACGCGCCATGAGGTCCATGCTCTCACCGCCATCGGGAAAGAGGAAACCCGAGAACAGCACGGCCAGCCCCATGCCGCCGGTGAGCAGGAGACCGAGGACGAGTTCGATCGAGCGAAAATGCCGGCGCGCCGACGACACAGCCTGAGCGGATGCCATGGCCTCACTCCGTCCGGATACGCGGATCGATCAGCCCATAGGCGATATCGACCAGAAGGTTGATGAGAACGATGAACAGCGCGAGCACCGTGATGGTACCTTGAAGCACCGGATAGTCGCGGTTCGAGATGGCGTCAAACGCAAGCGTGCCCATGCCGGGCCAGTTGAACACGCGCTCGATGATGACGATGCCGCCGATGAGGCCGCCGAATTGCAGACCGATATAGGTGACGAGCGGAATGGCCGAGTTGCGCAGGGCATGCTTGTAGAGGACGACGCGGTCGCGCAAGCCCTTGGAGCGTGCGACCATGATGTATTGCTGCGACAGCGTCTCCAGCATGGAGGTACGCACCAGGCGTACATTCGTGGCAGTCAGAATGATCGCCATGGTAAGCGCCGGCATCACGAAGCTCTCCGGCCCCTCCATGCCGCTCGGCGGCAGCAGGCCGAGCACGATGGAGAACAGAAGCACCATCATGATGGCAAGCCAGAAATTCGGAAAGGACAGGCCCACAAGCGACAGGATGCGGATGAGCTGATCGGGCCAGCGCCCACGGTTCACGGCCGCGTAAACGCCAAGAGGCACGGACAGGACGATAGAGGTCAAGAGAGAGGCAAAAGCCAGAAGGAGCGTTGCCGGAAGCGCGCGTGAAATGAGCAGGGAAACCGGCGTCCCGCCCATGAAGCTGTTCCCGAAATCCCCGACGAAGAGCCCCTGGAGAAAACTCAGATATTGGACATAGAACGGGCGTTCGAGGCCGAGGGCCTGACGGATGTTCTTGAGATCCGCCTCGGTGACGTTGCCGCCTCCCATCATCATGATGGCCGGGTCGCCCGACAACCTGATCGCAAAGGAAACGATCAGCGTCACCGCGAGGACCACGAAGATGGCCTGCAGCAATCGCTTGAGAATGAAGCCCGCCACGCGGTGATCCTTCTTCTGGCGCTTGGAAAAACGGCCCCGCTTGCGCGGGGCCTTCTCTTGTATTGTCCGATCTTCGGGCGCCTGCCCTTACTGCAAATGCCCAAAGATCCTCAAGTCATTCCACCGTGGTTTCCGTGAAACGGAAGCGGCGGTCGGCCGGAGCATCGAAATTCTTCACACGCTTGTTCACGCCATAGATCGTGTTCTGGTTGTAAAGCGGGATTTCGAGCGCCTGATCGGCCACGTAGCGGGCGATCTCCTGCAGAACCTTCTCACGCTCCTTCACGTCATAGATCGTGCGCTGCTTCTCAAGGAGAGCATTCAGCTTGGGATCGTTGTCGTAAGGATTCCACTTCTCGCCCGAATGGTACATCAGGTAAGCGGTGTTGTCGTAATCGAAGGTCCAGCCGCCCCATGCCTGGTGCCAGGCCTCGCCGGTCTTGCCGTTCGGGATGATATCGTTGAGCAGAACCGGCGGCTCGTGCGGCTGGAGCGAGGGCTTGAGGCCGAGAGCCTGGAGGAAGCCGGCGGCTGCCTGCGCGACCTCGCGGAAGGTCGCGTCATTGCCGCGGAAGTCGATCCGCACCGGTGCACCGGCCGGGACCTTCGCCTGCTGCAGCATCTGCTTCGCCTTGGCGAGATCGAAGGGCAGCGGCTTCAGGCTCGGATCGTAGCCGAAGGACAGATCGGCCTGGAAGCTCGCAATCGGCTTGCCATGGCCGAGGAGCACGGCCTTGATGATCGCCTCACGGTCGATGCCCATGATGAGCGCCTTGCGGACATTCACATCCTTCGTAATGCCCTCTTTGGTGTTGAGGCGCAGTGCGACGACGGTCGGGCCGGTGATGCTGAGCAGGCTCAGGTTGGGGCTCTTCTCGACCGTCGGCGCAAGTCCGAAGGGAATGAGCGTCGCGACATCGATGCGGCCGGACTGGAGCTCGGCGACCTGCGTGTTCGCCTCGGAGATGAAGCGGATCACGACCTTGTCGAGTTTCGGTGCGCCACCCCAATGCTCAGGGAAGGCTTCCAGCGTCAGGTTGACCTTCGGGCTGTACTCCACGAACTTGAACGGCCCGGTGCCGACCGGATTCATGTTGAAATGAGCGTCGCCCTTTTCCTGAATGTATTTCGGCGGCACGATCATGGCGCCATAGCCGGCAAGCTTCGTCAGCAGGACGGGGTCGGCCTGCTTCATGACGAAATCGACGGTGCTGTCGTCCACGACCTCCACATGATCGATAGAGGTATAGTTCGACTGCTGCGGCCCCTTCTTGCCTTCTTCGCCGAGGAGTCGGTCGAAGGTGAACTTCACCGCTGCAGCATTGAAGGGCTCGCCGTTGTGGAACTTCACGTTCTGCCGCAGCTTGAAGCGGATGCGATTGTTGTCGTCGAGGAACTCCCACGACGTCGCGAGGCCGGGCTTCAGCTTCATGTCTGCGCCGCGAGCGGTCAGACCATCGAAGATGTTGTTGGCGGCGGACGACCAGTCGACCAGGAAGGTGTCGATCGGATCCCAGCTGCCGGGATCGATGGCAACGGCCGTAGTCAGCGCTCCGGCGGCTTGAGCGCCGGATGCCATCAGCGGCGCCAAGGCGACGGCGGCCGTAAGGCCGAGCGCTTTCATGGTGTTAGAGAACTTCATCTTATTGCCTCCCTTTGGAAAATCGTGTCTCACGCAGCCCCACGGAGCTGATCGGGCTCGATCGCAACCCAATGTCCCGGCTCGACCTCGCGCATGCGATGAATGGCCGGCTCCTGTCCGACCGGACGAACGGGACTTGGGATTTCGCCCTCGATCCGCGTCTTGGCCCGCTCGCGCTGCGGATCGGCAATCGGCACCGCCGAGAGCAGCTTGCGGGTATAGGAATGCTGTGGATTCTCGAAAATTGCCTGTCGCGTGCCGAGCTCGACGATCTGTCCGAGATACATCACCGCGACCCGATGGCTGATCTTCTCCACCACGGCCATGTCGTGGGTGATGAAGAGATAGGACAGCCGTCTCTTCTCCTGCAGTTCCATGAGCAGATTGACGATCTGCGCCTGGATCGACACGTCGAGTGCGGAAACGGATTCGTCGGCAATGACGAGCTTGGGATTGCTTGCGAGCGCCCGTGCGATGCAGATGCGCTGGCGCTGACCGCCCGAGAATTCGTGCGGATAGCGCTTGGCATGCTGCGGCTGAAGGCCGACCTGCTCCAGCAATTCATGTACGCGCCGTTCGCGCGCCTTGCTGTCGTTGATCAAGCCGTGGACGATGATCGGCTCGGCGATGCTGTAGCCCACGGTATGGCGCGGATCGAGCGAGGCGAAGGGGTCCTGGAAGATGTACTGGATCTCCTGGCGCAGACGCCGCCGCTCGCCATGGCTCATGGCGGCCATGTCACGCCCGTCGAAGCGTACCGTGCCGCCCGTCGGCTCGACAAGCTGCTGCAGCGTGCGCCCGATCGTGGACTTACCGCTGCCGGATTCGCCGACCAGAGCCAGGGTCTCGCCGGGATAGATGTCGAAGCTCACCTCCTCCACCGCATGGACGCGATGGGTCACGCGGCCGAAGAAGGTTTTCCCGACATCGAAGCGGGTGGTGAGCTTCTCCACCTGGAGAATGGGCCTGGTATAGTCAGCGGTGTTCTGCTCATGCGTCTCGCCAACGGACTTCGCCACGCCGCCATCCATCACCGTCACAGGCGTGCGCTTCGGCAGCGGCTGGCCCTTCAGGCTGCCCAGGCGCGGTACTGCGGAGAGCAACGCGCGGGTATAGGGGTGTTGGGGTGCGGCGAAGATGTCGCGCACGGGCGCCTGCTCCACCTTCTCGCCCTTCCACATCACCACCACGTCGTCGGCCATCTCGGCCACCACGCCCATGTCGTGCGTGATAAAGATGACGGCGGTCCCCATCTCCTGTTGCAGATCGCGGATGATGTTGAGGATCTGCGCCTGGATCGTCACGTCGAGCGCCGTCGTCGGCTCGTCGGCGATCAGGAGTTTCGGATTGCAGGCGAGCGCCATGGCGATCATCACGCGCTGGCGCATGCCGCCGGAAAGCTGGTGCGGATAACGGTCGAGGAGCTTGTCCGCATCGGGTAGACGCACCTTCTGCAGCAGCTCCTTCGCCCGCAGGCGTGCATCGCGTCCGTTGAGGCCCTGATGCAGGATCAGAGTCTCGGAAATCTGATTGCCGATGGTGAAGACCGGATTCAGCGACGTCATCGGCTCCTGGAAGATCATCGCGATGTCGTTGCCGCGGATCTCCCTGAGCTTGCTGTCTGATGCCTTGACGAGATCGATGGCCTCGCCCCTGTCAGGGCGAAACAGCACCTGCCCTCCGGTGATGCGCCCGCCCGTGTAATCGGTCAGGCGCATGATCGCGAGAGAAGTGACAGATTTGCCGGATCCCGATTCTCCGACGACCGCGAGGGACTTGCCCGGCTGCACGTCGAAGCTGACGTCCTTGACGGCTTTGAAGGCCCCATTTCCCCCGCCGAACTCCACCGACAGGGAGCGAACCGACAGGAGAGCCCGATCTTGAGGGTTACGATTGGCTGTGTCCGACATCCATCTACGCTCTTGCGAAGGCACCGGCCTTACGGAGAGCAAGGCCAGTACCTCTTTGATACCTGTCTTCAATCACAGCCACAGGCCCGATGCGTCAAGCTCTGTTTGCATCAGATCAGGTAATAGTGACGATCATAGATCCGCTGCGGCAAAAAACGCCAGCCCTTTGTTACTGAGTAACCAACTCTCCGCCCCGCATCAGCGGCTCTGCCCTTCCATCCTGCGTGAGACCATCCACATCGATCTGATTGGACCCGATCATCCAGTCGATATGGATCAGGCTCTTGTTGGAGCCGTGCGAGGTGAGTTCGTCCTCGCTCATGGAGCCTCCGTTGCGGATACACTTGCTATAGGCCTGCCCTAGGGCGATGTGGCTCGAGGCATTCTCGTCGAACAGGGTGTTGAAGAAAAGAAGCCCGCTCTGCGAGATCGGCGAGGAATAAGGCACGAGGGCGACCTCGCCGAGGCGGCGTGCGCCCTCGTCCGTGTCGAGAACCTTGTTCAGTACAGCCTCGCCGGTGCGTGCCTTGCTCTCCACGATGCGCCCGCCCTCGAACCGCACCTGGATGTCCTGGATCAGGGTGCCGTTGTAGGAGAGCGGCTTGGTGCTGGTGACGATGCCGTCGACCCGGTCCTTGTGCGGCGTGGTGAAGACCTCCTCGGTCGGGATGTTGGCGTTGCAGACGATGCCGTTCTTCGCCGCGGTCGAGCCGCCGTTCCACTCATGCCCGTCCGCCAGTCCGACGCGCAGATCCGTGCCAGGGCCGCGGAAATGAAGGGCGGCATAGTTTTTCTCGTTGAGCATCCGCGTGCGCGCCTGGAGGTTCGCGTTGTGCTTCTCCCATGCGGCAATCGGATCCGGCGTATCGACGCGGGAGGCCGAGAAGATCGCCTGCCAGAGCTTGGCGACGGCCACCTCCTCCGGATCGTCCGGGAAGACCGTCTTGGCCCAGGCCGGCGTGGCGGCGGAGACGATGGTCCAGTTGATATCGAAGCCCGCGATCATGTTGAGCGCCGGCATATAAGCCTTGGAGCGGGCCCGGTTGGCACGGGAAACCTTTTCCGGATCCTCCTTGGCGAGCAGCGACGGGTCCTCGCCGACGATGGCGAGCCGGGCTGCGCCGTTCTTGTAGGCGGCCGCCATGCCCTCGTAGAGCCAGGCCGGGGCCGTGTCGAAACCCTCGTTGCGCCCATGGCGGAAGCGCATGAGCGTGCTCTCCTCATCGGAGAAGATCGTCGTCACGAGAGAGGCACCGGCCTTGTAGGCATGCTCCGTGATGCGCCGCACCAGCGCGACGGCGTCGAGCGGCGCGGTCACGACCAGTTCCTGTCCCGGCTTCAGCCCCAGCCCGACGCGGACGGCGACCTCCGCCAGGCGGTCGAGAAGCTTGGCATGGGACGTGGCATCGGCCGGGTTACGGAACTGTTCGTTCATGATCTTAGGCTCTCGAAGCTGGAAAAAGTTGGCTGGAGAGGCTACACGGCTCCGCCACCGGTGCAACCTCGAGGGGCAAAAATCTCACATATCCTGCGGCTTTGCCGCGCCAAGAGCCTCCGGATCGAAAGCGATGCTCTTGATGACGGCGTGGATGTAGAGGCCCGGCGCAAGGCCAAGCTCGCTCACCGATTTACGGGTCACGCGGGCGACAAGACTGTCGCCGCCGCAATCCAGCATCACGTCGACGCTCGGCCCGCCGATGTCGTCGATGGAGGAAATCTTTCCAGCTAGGACGTTCAACGCGCTCAGTCCCTCGGGCCGCTTCAGGGACAGGATGATGTCACGGGCGCGAAGGCGCACGCGCAACGTCGCGCCGACGGGCCGATCAAGAAGCGGTACCGTCAAGGGACCAGCCTTGGCCTGAAGCACGGTCAGATCGAAGGCGTCCTCATGTCTCAAGACCTTGGCCTCGATCAAGGCTCCGGCTTCCACCGGACCGGATTGCGCGAAAAGATTGGTATGCCGCAGGATTTCCGAAGCAGAGCCCAACGCTGTCACCCGTCCTTCGGACAGTGTGACGATAGATGTGGCGAGCCTCGCAATCTCGGCAACCGAATGGCTGACGAGAACGATGGGGACGCCACCCTCGTCCCGCAGCCGTTCGATATAGGGATAGATCTCGGCCTTTCTCGCATCGTCGAGAGAGGCGAGCGGCTCATCCATCAGCAGCAATCGCGGATCGGCCAGAAGGGCGCGCCCGATGGAAACCCGTTGCTTCTCGCCGCCTGATAACGTGGATGGCCGCCGGTCGAGCAGATGGCCGATGCCGAGAAGATCGACGACACCATCGAAGCTCGCTTCCCGCTCTCTCCCAGGCGTGAACCAGCGGCCGAAGAGAAGGTTCTGCCGTACGTTGAGATGTGGAAAGAGGCGTCCCTCCTGAAACACGTATCCGATCCGCCGCTTGTGCTTGGGAACGAAGATGCCCTTCCTCGTGTCGACGAGCATTTCACCCTGCACGGCGATCCGTCCGTGATCCGGCCGGACGAGACCGCCGATGGCATTGACGATGGTCGTCTTGCCGGAGCCGGAAGGACCGAACAAAGCCGTCAGCTTGCCATCGGACTGGAAGCGCGCCTGCAGCACGAATGCACCCTGCTGATGCCGGATATCGACATCGAGGATCATCACGCATGAATCCGTGAACGCGCCCGCCGTGCCAGCCATTCGGAGCACCAGAGAGCAGCGATGGAAATGACGATGGAGACGAGCGTCAGCCGCATCGCACCGCCCTCGCCTCCCGGCACCTGCGTATAGGTATAGATGGCGCTCGGGATGGTCTGCGTCTCGCCGGGAATGTTGGACACGAAGGTGATCGTCGCGCCGAACTCGCCCATCGCCTTCGCGAACGACAGCACCATGCCGGCAATGATGCCAGGAACGATCAACGGCAGCGTCACGACGGCGAAGACCCAGACGGGATGCGCGCCCAATGTACCGGCGGCATCCTCGAGCTTGCGGTCGACCGCTGCGATCGACAGGCGGATGGCGCGGACCATCAGCGGAAAGCCCATGATGGCACAGGCCAACGCCGCACCCGTCCAGCGAAACGACAGGACGATGCCGAATTGCTCGGCAAGAAATGAGCCGATGGGCCCGCGCCGTCCGAAACCGATCAGCAGGAACCAGCCAACCACCACCGGCGGCAGAACCAGCGGCAGGTGCACGAGAACATCAAGAATCTGCCGCCCCCAGAACCGACCGCGCTCCAAAAGCAGCGCGACGGCAATGCCGGGAATGAGGCTTGCCGTCATCGCCACCAAGGCAACCTTCAGGCTCAGACGAACGGCCGTCCATTCTTCTGGGGAAAGCCAATCCGTCACGAACCGGAGGTCGCCTTCCCGACGAATGTAAAGCCCTGCTTGTCGAAGAACGGCTTGCTCTTGTCCGAGCGCAGGAAAGCCAGGAACGCCGGAGCATCAGGATTGGTCGAGTCCTTCGTGAGCGCAACCGGATACACGATCGGCGGATGGCTCTCTTCCGGAAACGTTGCGACGATGCTCACATTCGGATCGGAAACGGCATCGGTCTTGTAGACGATTCCGAGCGGTGCCTCGCCGCGGGACACGAGAAGGAGAGCGGCGCGCACATTATCCGCCTGCGCGACCCTGTCCTTCACGCCGTTCCAGGCGCCGAGATGCTCAAGCGCCGCCTTACCGTATTTTCCGGCAGGCACTGCATCCACGTGGCCCATCGCCAGTCGGTTGCCGCCGAGGATCGCGGCGAGATCGACCCCGGGCTGGAGCGCAACCTGCATTGTCGAGCCCTTGGGCGCGATGAGGACGAGAGAATTGCCGAGCAGGCTGACGCGGCTCTCGGGCCTGATCAGTCCCTTCGAGGCCAGATAATCCATCCAGTCGAGATCGGCGGAGAAGAAGAGATCCGCGGGAGCGCCGGACTCGATCTGCTTGGCCAGGGCATTGCTGGCGGCATAGGAGATGGTCACCCGCTTGCCGGTCTCGCGCATCCAGGCGGCGCTGGCATCGTCGAGCGCGTTCTTCAGACTGGCGGCTGCGAAAACCACCACGTCTTTGGTCTGGGCCGAGGCCCCGCCAACCAGCGCGAAGCCTGAGAGAAACAGCCCGAGGACAATCCCTTTCGCAAATTTGCCGATTGAAGCTCGTGTCGAACGCATCTCCTGTCTCCCGCTCGGTGATGGTCTGCCGCGCAGGCATCCTAACGAACCTGGACAGGCCTTCAAGCTGGCCGCCGTCGTGGTGAGAGTTTCTTCACCAGGGAACGGACCAGCCGGTAGCCAAGCAGCGCGGCCACGATAGCGGCATAGACAAGCGGCTCGGGCGGCCAGGACTTCACCACGAGCACGAAATGCAGGGCCGCGCCGATGGCCGCCACATAGACGAGGCGGTGCAGCTTTGCCCAGGCCTGTCCGCCCATGCGCCGGATCGCGGCATTGTTGGAGGTCGCCGCCAGGGGCACGAGAATGACGAAGGTCGCCATGCCGATGGTGATATAGGGGCGCTTGATGATGTCGGCCACGATTGCCGCCATATCGAGGCCCTGATCGAGCACGAGATAAGTGGTGAGGTGCAGGGCCGCATAATAAAACGCGAGCAATCCGAGAGCCCGGCGATAGCGCAGCAGGTTGATGTTGAAGAGTTGGCGCAGCGGCGTCACCGTCAGGGTCGCGATCAGGAACCGCAGAGCCCAAAGGCCGAGCCCCTGCTCCAGATAGCGCATCGGGTCGGCCCCGAGTTGATCGGTGATGCCGGCATAGAACAGCCAGATCGCCGGGATGAAACCGACGATATAGACGGCGATCTTCGGCACCTGAGGCAGCGCAAAGCTTTTCTTGTCTGCCTGAACGGAGGCTTGTCCCGCCATCAATAGAGCTTCCGAAGGTCCATGCCGTTATAGAGGCTCGCCACCTGTTCGGCATAGCCGTTGAACATCAAAGTCGGACGACGCTTCACGAACAATCCACCCTCCCCGATGCGCCGCTCGGTCGCTTGGCTCCAGCGCGGATGGTCCACGCTTGGGTTCACATTGGCGTAGAAGCCGTATTCGCCCGGGGCCTGCTTATTCCAGGACGTTTCCGGCTGCTTATCGACGAAGCTGATACGCGTGATCGACTTGATGCCCTTGAAGCCGTATTTCCACGGCACCACGAGCCGGATCGGCGCGCCATTCTGGTTCGGCAGCGTCTCGCCATAGAGGCCGACCGCCAGGATGGTCAGCGGGTTCGTGGCCTCATCGAGACGCAGCCCCTCCACATACGGCCACTCGAGCACCGGAAAGATGGAATCCACCCCCGGCATCTCCTCCGGCCGATAGGCGGTCTCGAAGGCCACGTATTTCGCGCTCCCCAAAGGTTCCACGCGCTTGATCAGGTCTGCCAGCGGGAAGCCGACCCAGGGGATCACCATGGACCAGCCTTCGACGCAGCGCATGCGGTAGATGCGCTCCTCGAGAGCCGATGACTTGATGAGATCCTCGATCGCGAACTCGGCGGGCTTGCCGACCATGCCGCCGACCTTGACCGTCCATGGTGAGGTCTTGAGGGTGTGGGCCTTGGCCGCCGGGTCCTCCTTGCCGGTCCCGAACTCGTAATAATTGTTGTAGCTCGTGACATCCTCGCGGCTCGTCTTCTTCTCGTCCGTGGAGAAGGGACTTTTGGCGGCGGAGAGGGGTGCGGCCTCCAGGCCCTTGGGCAGGGCTGCCGCCAAGGCCAGCCCAGCCGCGCCGGCCATCCATTGGCGGCGGCTGAAATAGACCTCCCGAGGCGTGATTTCGGACGGCAGGATATCGGCAGGGTGGCGGATCAGCACGGCATCAACCTCGTTTGAAACCCATTGTGAATGGGTACACCCGAGAACGCCAGAGATGCTCTCACGTTTCCGTTACAGTTTTTCTTCCAAAGCCTTATCGCGAGCTCAAGGCCTTGTGGCCCGGGCAAACTTTCTCGTGATTTCGCGCGGATTCGTGATCGCGGTCCCCACCACCACCGCATGCGCCCCACACCTGAAAGCCTCGGCCACGAGTTCCGGCGTGTCGAAGCGCCCCTCGGCAATCACCGGCACCGGGAATTCCGCCACGAGAACCGATAGAAGCTCCAGATCGGGCCCCTCGGTTTTGCGGGAAGCGGTTTCCTCCGTGTAGCCGGCAAGCGTGGTCGCAACATAGGTCGCGCCGGCCCCATGGGCGGCTCGCCCCTCCTCCAGGGTGGCAATGTCGGCAAAGACCTCCTTGCCAAGCTCGGTCCGAATGCGCCCGATCAGGCGCTCCACGGGATCGCCGTTGCGCGGACGTGGCGTCGCATCGATGCCGATAATGTCGGCGCCCGCCTTCGCGATATGCTCAGCCTGCTCGAAGCCCGGCGTGATGTAGACCGGAAAGCGATCGTCCCACACTTTGGAGATTCCGATGATCGGAAGCCGCGTCACGGCACGGATCGCCGCCACATCCGCCTCGCCGTTGGCACGAATGCCCCTGGCTCCGCCGGCCTCCGCCGCCTGCGCCATGGCGGACATGTAGACCGGTCCATGGAGCGGATTGTCGGCACGGGCCTGGCAGGAAACGACGAGCGCGCCTTTCGGAATCAGCATCTTTCGCCTCCTACTTCACCGCGCCGGCCGTCATGCCCTGGATGAACTGGCGCGACAGGGCGATGTAGAGAAGCGTGATGGGGGCCGCCGCGATGGTAAGACCGGCAAACAGCATGCCCCAATCGGTGGTGTATTCGCCCATGAAGGTGGTGAGTCCCTGCGGCAGGGTCTTGCGTGAATCGGTCTGGATGAAGACCAGTGGGAAGAAGAAGTCGTTCCAGATCGGCACCGCGTTCTGAATGGCGGCAATCGCCATGGGCGGACGCGCCAGCGGCAGCATGACCGACCACATGATGCGAGGCTCCGAGGCGCCGTCGATGCGCGCCGCATCCTCGAGCTCTGCCGGCAGCGTGCGCAGGAAGCCCGCCATGATGAACACCGTCGAAGGCAGGCCGATGGCCGTGTAGGTGACGATCAGGCTCCACCGGCTGTCGAGCAGGCCGAGATCCCGCAGCAGGATGAAGAGCGGGATGACGGCGAGCTTCAGCGGCAGCATCAGCCCTGCCAGGAAGAACAGCAGGATGAAGGTGTTGGTGCGCGACTCGTAGCGTGCCACCGCATAGCCCGCCATGGTGCCGAGCACGAGGATCAGGATGATCGAAGTGCCAGTCACGAGGACCGAATTGACGAAATAAATCGGCATCGCGGTTTCGCCGAGCACTTTGGCGAAGTTCCCGACTTGCGTGAAATCGGGCAAGGCAAAGGGATGCTCGAAGATCTCGCCCGTCGTCTTGAAGGCGGAGAGCACCATCACCACGACCGGATAGAGCATGATGAATGAGTTCGCGATCAGGATGACCTGAGCAAGCAAAACAAAGGGAATGGCTTGGCGTGTTGCCGGCGTATCGGAGGTGATGGCGGTCAAAACTGGATCTCCCGACGGCGCAGCCACAGGGTCAGCATGGACGCGAAGACGACGATGAAGAGGAAAAGAAGCGTGGCGAGAGCCGAACCCAAGCCGAAATTCTGGATGCTGGCGCTCTGGTTGCCGAAGGCCGTGCGGTAGAAGACGAGGCCCAGCACGTCCGTGGAGCCGAAGGGTGAGCCGTCGAGACCCACCATCACGTAAGGGATCTCGAACCAGTTGAACGCGCCGATGAAGAGCAGCGTGAAGAGGATCGTGGTGCTTGGCGCCACCAGAGGCCACACGATATTCCTCAGAAGCTGCCACTCATTGGTGCCGTCGAGCCGCGCCGCTTCGATGACCTCAGGCGGGATGCGCTGCATGCCGGCGAGATAGACGAGAGCCGGGAAGCCGACGAAGTGCCAGGCATTGGCGAGGATGAGCGAACCGAGCGCCGTCGAGGAATCGCCAAGCCATGGCTTGGCCCAAGAATCGAGCCCCACTGAATAAAGTGCCTGGTTGACGATGCCGAAATTCGGATTGAGGAAAAGCTTCCAGAGGAACCCGACGATGATCGTCGACAGCACCACCGGCACGAAGATCGCCACGCGGTGGAAGCGGAAGCCGAAGGGCTCCTTGTAGAGGAGCCAGGCGAGGAAGAACCCGCCGCCATTCTGGATGATCATCAGCGCGACGAGCGCATAGACGTTGTGCAGGAAAGCGTTCCACACGACCGGCGCCATGGTGGCGCCGAACAGCACTTCCTTGAAATTCTTCAGGCCGACGAACTCGCCGCGTGCCAGCCCCTGCCAATCGTAGAAGGCATAGGCGAAGGCCGAGAGGATCGGATAGACCACGAACAGCGACATGAAGACGATGGGTGGGACGACGAGAAACGCCACCCATAATTGGTGCTTCAGCGAGCGGGGCTGTTGGCGCGAGGCATGCATGAAATCAAAAGCTTTCGGGATGGGCGGCAGGCTCCAAAGCCCGCCGCCCTTTCGTTAGAGTCTTACTTCTGGAAGGGCTTGTAGTAGGTCGCGATGCCCTTGTTGATCTCGGCAGCGGCCTGCTCGGGGGTCTGCTGGCCGGCGAGCATCTTCTGCACGTTCGATTGCAGCAACACCGAACCGCTCGGTTCCTGATAGCGGAAGCGCACGAGCATCAGGTAGGACATGGAGTTCTCGGCGAGCTTCGCCACATCCTGAGTGATCGGATCCTCGATCTTGATGCCCTTGATCGGCGAGAGGTTCTTCAGCGTGTTGGTGAAGGCCGTGCCGTATTCCGGCGTGGCGAGGAAGCGCACGAACTTGAGCGCAGCGTCCTTCTTCTCGGTCTTCGCGTTCACCGCGTAGCCGCCATCGTAATAGGTGGCGATCAGCGCCTGGTCGCCCGCCTTCAGGACGGGAGCCGGGAACACGCCGAGATCGAGCGTCGGGTTCTGGTTCTTGAAGTTTGCCACCTCATAGGAGCCGCCCGCGAACATGGCTGCGCGACCCGCCACGAAGAGCTGCTGCGAGGATGGATAATCCACGCCGATGAAGTTCGGCGAGAAGTACTGGCTGATGTCCTTCAGCTTGGCGAGAGCGCTGACGAAGCGCGGATCGGTGAAGTTCGCCTTGCCGGAAACGATGTCGGCCTCGAATTCCTTGCCGAGCATGGACGAGAGCAGACCGCCGACAATCGTCTCGTTCTGCCAGGCCGTTGCCGTGCCGTTGGAGAACGGATTGATGTTCTTGGCCTTCAGCGCCTGAGCCAGCGTCATCATCTCGTCCCAAGTCTTCGGCGGGTTGAGGCCGTTATCCTTGAAGATCTTCTTGTTGTAGACGACGAGCTGGGCCTGCATGGCAAAGGGAACCGCATAAACCTTGCCGTCCGAGCGCAGGGTCTCGGCCGCGAGCGCTGCTTCCGGGAAGTTCGCCAGTTCCGGCACGTTCTGCTTGTCGAGGGCAAGCAGGTAGCCGGGCGTCGCGATGGACTCCAGGTTGCCGTAGGCGCGCACCTGGATCACGTCCGGACCGCGGCCGGCGGCGAGCGCCGTCGACAGGATGGTCTGGTAGTTCTCGGGCGCGTAAGTCTCGAACTTCACGGTAATCCCAGGCTCCTTCGCCTGGAACTTCTTGATGACGTCCTGGTAGAAGGCCTTGTCTTCCTGGCGCCAGCTCCAGAAGGTCAGCTCGGTCTGGGCCATGGCGGCGGTGCCTGAGAGCAGGAAGCTGCCGGCGGCAGCGCCCATCAGAATGCGTCGGGTCAGTTTCATTTTGAGTTCCCTCATTGTTGAAGTCCTTGTCCTCCCACCGCGAAGCCTGCCTTTCCAACAGGCTCTGCGGAATTTCTTCAGCCCTTTGGCTCGGCTGCGATTACGAGAAAAGTTGCGTCGTCGTGGGTTTTAACACGAGGATAGGCGCCTGCCATAAGGTCGCTCCGCTCCCTTTCCCGCAATTCCTGCATCAGATCGCTCCCCCGGCCCGCAGCAAGCTGGGCATGAAGGGAGCGATCCGAATAAGCTTCGAAAACATCGACGAGCCGCATGAAGCCATCGGTCGCGAGCACGATAACCTCACCTAGCCCGATCTGTGCCTCGAACCACAACTCGTGCCCGGCCCACGGGCGGAGCGGGCTCACGACCCAGTAGCCATCCGGCCTATTGAGCCTGGTCCGGTTCTCGAGAATCTGGCGTCGCACGGCTGCGGGGATGAAGCCCGGCTCATGCTCCTGAGCTCCCAGGGCGGCCAGTGTCTTCTTCTCGAATGGCTTCGCCCGCTCATCCGTCCACCGGACGATTCCATTTTCAGTCGGCACAAGGGCGATCACATCGCCCAGGAAGCGCCCCTGAATCCTGATGCTCTCGCCCTCCCCCGGCTCCACGCCGATCAGGCCGAGACAGGCTGAGGGGGGATGGTGATCGCCGATCTCGCCAATATGCTCCGTTTCCGTTCGGAAGGCTGACTCGATATCGGCCTCCAGGCGGCTCAGGACAGCGTCCGCCCTTCTCACGCCAGCCAAGGCCGTCAACCGGTTGTCGATCAGACCGGAAAGCCAGGCGGCGTCGCTCCCCCCGGACGTCAACTGCTCCTCCGACAGGCCCGTGGCACCATCAATCACCCAGGCAAAGGGCCCGCGCAGGCCGATCCCGTCCTCATTGACACGGGAGCCTGGCAGGGACAGCCGGTCCAGGGACCGGAAACGGGGAATGGGGCCAGTCGCGTTCACGGCTTAACTGGTCTCATATTGGTCGCTTCGTGTCTATACTGGTCTTAAGGGCTTTTCACACCCTTCCTGGCACCCAAAAGTCTTACGCAGGGTCGGTTTGATCGAATCTGAGCCTTAAGCGTTAGTGCTTTGATCAACCTATCGGTGAAGGAAGAGCCATGGTCACCCTGGAAATAGCCGGCAGAGCGGTTGCCGTGACGAACGCAGATGAGGGGCAAGCCCGCGAACTCTTTCTCAGCGAGAGCTTTAAAGATGACCTGAAGTCGTTTAAGAGCGAGGGCCGCTCCCTCTGGGACGGCTCAGCTGCCTTGACGACACGGCCCGCATCGGAAGACGAGATCGATGCCTTCTATGAGGCCCTGGACGAAGAGGACGAGGTCGAAGACGACGAAGACTATGACGACGACCTCGATATCGATGTCGTGTTCCTGGTGTCCATCGACGAAATAGACGACGCCGCTGCCTCCGGCTGATCATCCTTATTCGGAGCCCTCGCCGGCTCCCCAGACACGGTTCAGCCACACCCTCATGCCCTTTCCCAAGACCAATCCCAGCCTCGAACGCGCCCTTTCCGATCGAGGCTACAACGATCCGACCCCCGTCCAGGCGGCCGTTCTGCAGCCGGACGCGCTCGATCACGATCTGCTCGTTTCCGCCCAAACCGGCTCGGGCAAGACCGTCGCCTATGGCCTCGCCATGGCGTCCACTCTCCTGGGCGATGCCGAGCGCTTCGATGCGCCGCGCGAGCCGCTCGCCCTGATCATCGCCCCGACCCGCGAACTCGCCCTCCAGGTCAACCGGGAGCTCATCTGGCTCTATGGCCCGGCCGGCGCACGCGTCGCCTCCTGCGTCGGCGGTATGGATGTGCGCCGGGAGCAGCGAGCGCTCGCCGATGGCTGTCATATCGTCGTCGGCACGCCGGGCCGTCTGCGCGACCACCTGGAACGCGGGCGTCTCGACACTTCGAAGATGCGCGTCGTGGTGCTCGACGAGGCCGACGAGATGCTCGATCTCGGCTTCCGCGAGGATCTGGAATTCATCCTCGACGCCACGCCGGAAGAGCGCCGCACGCTCCTGTTCTCGGCAACCCTGCCGAAGAACATCATCACCCTGGCGCGGCGCTATCAGCGCGAGGCGCATCGCATCGACACCCTGGTCGAGAACGAGCCCCACGGCGACATCGAATACCGCGCGCTCAGGATCGCACCCAATGAAGTCGAGCATGCGGTCGTCAACGTACTGCGTTTCTACGAGAGCCGTGGCGCCATGGTGTTCTGCCATACTCGTGAGGCGGTACGGCATCTGCATGCTAGCCTGATCGAACGCGGCTTCGCGGCGGTCGCCCTCTCCGGTGAGCTGACCCAGAACGAACGCAGCAACGCCCTGCAATCGCTGCGCGATGGACGCGCCCGGGTCTGTGTGGCCACCGATGTGGCGGCTCGCGGCATCGACCTTCCCGATCTCGGCCTCGTCATCCATTTCGATCTGCCGAACGACCACGAGACCCTCCTGCACCGCAGCGGCCGCACGGGCCGCGCCGGGCGCAAGGGCACTTGCGTGATGCTCGTGCCCTATACGCGCCGCCGCAAAGCCGAGAGGCTGGTGGATATGGCAGGCGTGGACGTGACCTGGGCCGGCCCGCCCTCCGCGGACGAGATCCGCCTGCGCGACCGGGAACGGCTGATGCAGGATCCGATCTTCACCGAGGAGACGACGGAGGAAGATCTCTCCATGGCGCGGGCGCTCCTCGCAGAGCGTTCGGCTGAAGAGATCGCCAATGCGCTGGTGCGCTTCAACCGTTCGCGGCTGCCCGCCCCCGAGGAGATCGTGGATACGGGCCCAGATCGCGAACCGCGCCAGCGCAAGGACAAGCGCGAGCGGCAGGATGAGCGCCTGCGCGGCTTCAAGGACAGGGGCCGGGATTCGTCCGAGGGCGGGTTCGAGCGCTCGTCCGAGGACATGGTGTGGTTCCGTATGAGCGTCGGACGGCGCAACAATGCCGATCCCCGCTGGCTCCTGCCGATCATCTGCCGCCTCGGCCACGTGACGAAGAAGGAGATCGGTTCGATCAAGATCTTCGACCGCGAGACGAAGTTCGAGATCGCCAAGTCTCACGCGCCGAAATTTGCCTCCGCCGTGCGCAAGACCAACGACGAGGACATCCGGATCGAGCCCGCCGACGCCGGTCCCGGCAAGCCCCGTGACATGAAGCCTCGTGACAGCAAGCCCTGGGATAAGCCGAAAGGGAAAGGTCCGAAGGAACGAGGCGGGCCTCCCCCGCACAAGAGATCGAAGGACAGCAAGGGTCCGAATGATCACAAGCGCCCGAAGGACAAGAAGCGGTCATCGGACAAGCGCTCCTAATCAATACAGCAGGCCGGGACATGTCCCGGCCTGATTTATTTCATTGCTTAGCGCATTGTACGGACCTGAGGGGCCCCAACAGTCAAAAGTGGATCCGGTTCGCCGAAAGAAGGCTCCAAAGGCGTAAGGAGCGACGCTACTCCGGCTTCTTCAATCCCTTGAGCACTGCGCCGGCGAGCGGCACGAGCAGACTCGGAAGAACGGAGTCGAGCGGGTGGCGCACGAAACCGACCACCGCTTCCCGGACACCGCGAACCTCATCACGAAACTCCGCAAGCTGCTGCTGGACGGCTTGTGCATCCGTCTCGAGAGCCTGCAGCGCGGTGTTTCGCACCTCCAAAGCCAGTTCCATCTCCCGCCCTGGCTTCGATCGCTGAGCAATCACCAGCAGCACGACCGCCAGCAGAAGATTGGCAAGTCCGATCAAAGCGGCCGCCCAGATCGGGCCCCAGGCCTGCTGCAGCGCGAAGAACAGGGAGAGACTGCCCATCAGGAAAGCGAAGACACCCAGCAGAGCGGCAACGCCCCGCAGGGAGGAGCGGGTCATCATCTGCCGGACACGAATATCCGCAATGATCGATTCGGCGCGCCACAGGATGCGCAGATTGCGGGCGACGTTATCCATCATGGCCTCACGCTCTCACCATCGATCGCCCAACCGCGACGCCCAGCACGAAGGCTGCCAGGGTCGATGCCAATTGATGTTCCTTCAGGAAATCCTCGACGCTTTCCATATGTTCGGACAGCATCTTTCCCAGTTCGTGCAACTGCTCTTCACATTCGACTTTTCCGCCGAGCGCCTTCGCAGCCGGAGCGTCATCCTTCGGCGGGGCCGGCTCTGTCCTGGCTGCATCTCGCCGAGCCTCCGAGGTCTTGCGAAGATCCGCATGCAACATGTCGAGCTCGTTATGGAGGTCCGATCCTCTCGCCATGATCAAAGCGCCTTTCGAATCCTGGTGAAAACGTCTCTGAGCTCGGATGCCAGAATTTTCACTGCATCGCTCACGTCCTTGGCACTCTTGTCGAGTTCCGCCCTGCTCTCGAAACTGCTCCAGCGCTGCTCGATCTCGAACCATTCGTCCTGCATGTCCTCCGAGCCGAGATGGATCTTGAGCTTGATCTCATCGCGGGTGCGCTTGAGGTCCTCAACAAGTCTTGCGAAATCCGGCATGATTTTGGTCCTTGCAAAGGCATTTCATCCGACAGGCGGATGCAGGACGATTAGCCGGGACCGTCCATCGCAGCATTGACCTCAGTCAAGAAACGGCCACGCTGAGAGCGTGAGTTGTCCTGAACGCATCGCTTGCAATATTGCATTGCAGCAAACATATTGTGCATCGCAACATAATCCCCATATGAGGCGTTAGCTTTGAGATAACAACTCCTTACCGAAAGGGCCCGCCATCATGCAGCGCTTAGGGCAGATGATTCGCCAATTGGCTCATTACCGACGCCAATGGGAAACCATGATGAAGGCGTCGAGTGCGGCATCCACCGCGTTCGAGAGTTCATCGATGCCAAGCCGGCTGACGGAGGTCAGCGGTTTTGGCTCCGATCCCGGCAACCTGCGAATGCTGACTTACGTTCCGGAAGATCTTCAGCCCTCGCCGGCTCTCGTAGTCATCCTGCATGGATGTACGCAGACGGCTTCCGGATACGATCGCGGCTCGGGCTGGTCGGCGCTCGCAGATCGCTATGGATTCGTTCTCCTCTATGCGGAACAGCAGGAGGCCAACAATCCGAAGCGGTGCTTCAACTGGTTTCAGCTCGGCGACATCGAACGCAACCGCGGCGAGGCTCACTCGATCCGACAGATGGTCGACCACGCCGTTCAGCAACACGGAGTCGATCGCAGCCGTATCTTCGTCACCGGACTCTCGGCCGGTGGAGCGATGACCGCAACCATGCTCGCAGCCTATCCGGAAGTGTTCGCCGGCGGGGCCATCATCGCGGGCCTTCCCTATCGCTGCGCCACCAGCGTTCCGGAGGCCTTCGAGTGCATGTTCCAGGGCCAGACGCGCACGGCAGACGAATGGGGCGACCTCGTGCGAAGCGCCTCCACCCACGAGGGCCCTTGGCCGAAAGTCTCCGTCTGGCACGGCAGCGCCGATGCGACGGTCAAACCGATGAATGCGGGTGAAATCATCAAGCAATGGACAAACATCCATGGTCTTCAAGCCGATCCGAGCCACAGCGATATCGTGAACGGCTATCCCAGGCGCGCCTGGACCGATGCGGCAGGCCAGGAGATCATCGAGGAATACGTCATCACCGGCATGGCGCATGGCACACCGCTGGCCATCGGCAACGATGAAAACAGCTACGGCGCAGCCGGCCCCTTTCTTCTCGATGTCGGCATATCATCGAGCTATCAGATTGCGAAATTCTGGGGGCTAACGAAGCCGACCGAAAGCAACACCTGGCATCGTCCGGAACCTAACCGCACTCTGCAAGAACGCACTCTGCAAGGAGCGGAAACAGTTCTTCACGTTTTTCCGGCGGAAGTGGAAGCACCGAAAGCGGAGGCTGCCGCACGCAAGCCGCAGCAGCAGAGCCGGCAATCGGCCTCCGCGCATCTGGATATCGGCTCGGTGATCACGAAGGCCCTCAGGGCGGCAGGCCTCATGAAGTGAGCGCCTCGGAGTCGGGAGCAGCGTCGGCGCCTCTAGGAGCCAAGCGTCACTTGGCGCTTGGCTCGTTAGGGTTTCTTCTCCTGGCTCAGCAGATCCTCCTGCCTGCGCCGTTCGCCCGTGATGCAGTTCATGCTTCCTAGCTGGGTCGGGACGATCAGGGATCGCTTGTCATCGATTCCTGCGATCTCGCGCATGATCTTCGTTCGAACAACCATGGCGAATTGTTCGGGATCGTGCAGAGGCAGCACGAAGGAACCGACACCGCCGATGACGCATTCCTTGAAGTAGAGATCAAGATCCTCCAGCTCCGTGCTGCCCGAGGCTCGCTTGAACATGATCGGCAGGCCGTTGATGATGATGCCGTCTGCAATGGCCTCATCGCGCGCATAGACGACGTGGCGGCCATCATTGTTGGGCCCGTCTCCCGATATGTCGATGACACGGCGAACCGGAGCGCCGCCCAATTGCTCGAAGAGCTTGCGGCTGTGGTCGATGATGCCGGAGATCGAAGTCATTCCCGCCTGACGAATGGGCTGATAGGCAAGCTGGTTGGAAAATGACCTCGCCTTCTCAGGGCTGTCGATGACCGTCCAGGGCACGATGACCCTTTGGTCCTTCACACCCGACCATTCGACATAAGTGACGGCAATGCGGCCATGCGGCCCATTCTCGACAGCCTCATGGACGAGAGACGAACGGAATGCGTCGATGAAGCCTTCACGCTGAATGCCCTGTTCCTCGCTCTCCATGGATGACGAAACATCAACTGCAATGACGAGAGCGACATCGAGCTGGGTTTCCGGGACGCTGGGGCTGCCTGCAAGAACATCACCGGCCAGCAGAAAAAACGCGAGAGTACTCAGGAACCTATTCGCCATGACCACCTCCGCTCCCAGCCCTCGATCCGTCGACCGCTGCCAAGTTTATTGTCTGTCAACGCTCCAATCCGGCATTTGATGCTTCGGCCGAGCGGCTTCTGGCTCTGATGCGGCGATTGGCGCCAAGGAGCCGTGAAAACGGCTAGGTTGAGAAAAATGCTGGCCCCGAGGAAACGTAACAAAATCCACTCTCTATACGCAGAGCAGACAGGGGGTGGGCGTTTCGGGTAAAAATCTCTTACGCTACGCAAGGGGCAAACAATGAAACCGGATATGGACCTGATCGGCGCTCTCACCAGCTTCTCCGTCGGCACCCTCGATGGCCGCGATGCGATGATGGTGATCGAACTCGCGACCACGCCTGAGGAATACGAGCGCGGCATTCGCCGCCAGATGCCTGTCGCCATGACGCCCGAGCATGCCCGGGAACTTGGCGAAGCACTGCTGCTGGCTGCCAAGGCCGCCCAGATGGGCGAGGCCCCGAGCTACGCGTTCAACTGATCCTCGTTCTCTGTCGGGAATCGTCTTCGATCCGGGTCCTCACCGGCAGGCCCGGTAGGATCCCATGTCGAAATGGAAATGATCGTGGTGAGCCTCGTTATAGTCGGGGCTGAGCACGACATCGAAGAAGTTGCACGCTCCATCTCTCAGGGCGCGCAGGAACGCCGCCCGGTGCGCGTTGCTCCCCGCCCAGTCGGCCTTCACTGTAATCTGCTGCCCATCCGCCAGCGCGAAGCCGGCGATGTCGATGGCATTGGCGGTCGCATGCTCGCTGCGCCGGCTGCCCGCACGATGATTGACATTGCGGCAAGCATAAGTGCCGAAATGCGTGACCCGCGCCACATTCTGCCCGAAATGCTGCCGCGCGGCCGGACGTAAGGTATGTGCCTCGAACAGCGCCCAGGCCACCGCGAGCGGGCAGGTCGCGGTGAATTCTCGGTTCAGACCTATCGAGGATCTCGACACTTCAACGGCGTCGGAGAGACCGCATCCCTGCTCCATGGCACGATCCGGCACGGATCTGTGCGAGACGGACGATTCCCTCAGAACCGCGCGGCATTGCGCGCCATCCCGCTCGAGACGGGAGAGCTTGAGACGCGTCAGCCAGCTGACATCGTCGGCGATGCGCAAGGACGTGAATGGATTGAGGCGGTTTGGAATTGCAATGACCTCGCCCCAGATCAATCCGCCGACGATCCCGAGCCCCAGAAGGATCGAAAGAGCCAACCGACCGAGAATGACCCGGGCGATTCGCGAGCGGCGCTGCGGTTGGGGCTGATCAGTCTGCACAACTCTGTTCTAGCGCGTCGTAAGGAAAAGTGGATCCGGTTTTCACTGACGTGGCCCTTCGGGTCGGTGACGCAGACTTCCGGTTCCGCTCTCAACGATGCGCTCTTCAAGGGCTGGAGCATCGGACCCGGCTGAGAGAGACAGCTGGACCGCCCCTGAAACGGAGATGCCCGAGCCCAGCAAGAGGATACGCGTCCATAAACAAAAAGAGCAAGGCAGGTAGCCTGCCTTGCTCTTTGCATCGAACCAACTGCTCGATTGATCGGAAAACACGCGAGGCGGTTTTCCATGCGCCGGAAGATTAGATGGCTTCCTTGAGGTCCTTGGCCGCGCGGAAGGCGATCTTCTTCGAGGCCTTGATCTTCACCGGCTCGCCGGTCTGAGGATTGCGGCCCATGCGAGCGGCGCGCTTGCGCACCTGCAGGATGCCGAGGCCGGACAGGCGAATCTTGTCACCCTTCTTCAGGCTCTTGGTGATCATCTCGACCACCTGGGTCATCAGCTCGTTAGCTTGGCGCTTGGGAAGCTCGTGCAGCTCGGAGATCTTCTCTGCGATGTGGCGCAGCGTCAGGATCGGAGACGACGCCGAGGAGGAAGCCTTCGCGACCTTCTTCACAGACGCCTTCTTCGCCGGTGCCTTCGCAGCCTTTGCAGGTGCCTTGGCAGCCTTCGATGCCTTTGCTGCAGCCTTCGGCGCCGCGGCCTTCTTGGCCGGAGCCTTCTTGGAAACTTTGGTTGCAGTCTTGGCCATCAGAAACTCCTTTGTAGATGGTGAATGCGTAAGACAGCAGAATCTCCATAACGCGTTCAGCCGAGAATTAAAGATGGCAAAGCTCGGTTTCCGCATAATAGTAAGGATTACTTGTCGATTTCTCGTCAATTCGGGCCTGATTGCTGCCTCTAGGGCCCTTGAATGGCGCTCTGCAGCCAAACCCTGAACGAGGCCAGAGTGGCTTGAATGCAAAGAAACATCACTGGCAGAACGGCTTCTTGAAGATCGGAGGCGAGTTATCCCGTGATTGCCTGACCTTTTCGGGTACTTAGGGGCTGGACATCAGTGGAAAATTTGATGTCACTTCCCCTGTCGCAAAATCGCAGCTTTGCGGGTATTGGATCGATTAACGAGCTTAAGCTCGCCACATTCGGGAAACGCCACGGTGAAAGCATGACAAAGGTCGCCTGCATCGGAGAGTGCATGATCGAGCTTCGGGAGGAGGCCGACGGCCGGCTATCCCGCGGCTATGGCGGCGACACGGTCAACACCGCCGTCTATCTGGCTCGCCTGGGAACCCAGACCGATTACATCACCGCGCTCGGCGACGACAGCTGGAGCGAGGAGCTGATCGCGGCCTGGAACGCGGAAGGCGTTGGGACACAACGCGTGCTGCGCCTGCCGGGGCGTCTTCCGGGTCTCTACATCATCCAGACCGATCCGAAAGGCGAACGCCGATTCTCCTACTGGCGCGAGACTGCTGCCGCGCGCCTGCTGTTCCAGGCGCCTGAAGCCGAGAATATCATTGATGCTATCGGCACATACGACCTCGTCTATCTCTCAGGCATCTCCCTTTCTCTGTACGGAGACAATGGACGGGAACACCTGTTCAACGTGCTTCGCGCCGCGCGGTCCAAAGGCGGGCGCGTGGCCTTCGACACGAACTTCCGCCCGCGCGGCTGGCCCGATCCGGACATCGCTCGGGCTGCCTTCCGTCAGGCCTTTGAGCATGCCGACATCATTCTCGCCTCGACTGAAGACCTCGATCTCCTCTTCGGCAAGAGCGGTGTGGATGAACTCCTGGCCTTCTCCGACAGGGCCGAAATCGTGTTCAAATATCCCGATCTGACCTGCCGTGTCCTGTCGCAAGGTGAAGACATCGTCGTGCCAGGCGAGCCTGCCGACGATGTGGTCGACACCACGGCGGCCGGCGACAGCTTCGCGGCGGCCTATCTAAACGCGCGCCTGTCAGGCAAGGGCCCACAAGCTGCTGCTGCGGCAGGCCACCGCCTTGCCGGCCAGGTCGTGCGCTACCGCGGCGCGATCATCCCGCGCGATGCGATGCCATAAGCCTTTCATACCAATCTCCACACGAGGAGCTCCTCCCATGCCTCAAGACCAGAAGGACATCGCCGGCTCCCGCAACAAGAAGCTCGCCGACCTCCTCCGTGCCGGTCCCATCGTTCCGGTCATCACGCTCGAGCGTGTGGAGGATGCGGTTCCCCTCGCCCAAGCTCTCGTGGCGGGCGGATTGCGGCTGCTAGAGATCACTTTGCGCACGCCGGCGGCGGCGGATTCGGCAGCCGCCATCATCAAGGAAGTTCCGGACGCCATCGTCGGCATCGGGACCGTGCTGACTCCGAAGGATCTGGAGCGCGCGCAAGCCCTCGGCGCACGCTATACCTTGAGCCCGGGCGCGACACCAGACCTGCTCGAAGCAGCAAGCCAGAGCGAGATGCCGTTCATTCCCGGCATCGCTACAGCGTCCGAACTCATGGCGGCCCTCGCCCACGGCTTCCAGACGGTCAAGTTCTTCCCGGCCGTTGCAGCAGGAGGCATCCCGGCGCTGAAGGCTCTCGCGGGCCCCTTCCCGCAGGCACGCTTCTGCCCGACGGGCGGCATCGACGAGAAGAACGCCCGCGACTGGCTTGCCCTGTCGAATGTAGTGGCTGTCGGTGGATCGTGGGTGTGCCAGACCTCCGACATCCGCGCTCAGGCCTGGGGCGAGATCACAGCGAAGGCGCAACGCGCAGTCATGTCCGTGAAGGAATGATCCTAGCGCATCGTGCGGACCCGAAGGGCCGCGCCCAAGGATGCACCAGCCAAGAGAAGGAGCATCGGACCCAGAAGTGGGGTCCACTTCTGGGTCCGATGCTCTAGGGCCGGCATAGTCGCTGACATTTCGTAGGATTGTCAGGCCCTTCCCCCTTGGTGATACTCCTTACCAAGGGGAGGAAAGATAGTGGTCTCGACGATCTACGACACGAACCTCGACAAGAACCCGGCGAATTATCAGCCGCTGACGCCGCTTTCCTTCCTGGAACGTGCAGCAAGCGTCCATCCGGACCGCCCGGCTGTGATTCACGGGGCCCTGAAGCGCAATTATCGTGACCTCTATGCCCGCTCCCGACGTTTAGCATCGGCGCTCGCCCAGCGCGGAATCGGACGCGGCGACACGGTATCGGTCATGTTGCCCAATACGCCGGCCATGCTCGAATGCCATTACGGCGTCCCCATGGCCGGCGTGGTGCTCAACACGCTGAACACCCGCCTCGACGCCAAGATCATTGCCTTTTCGCTTGAGCACAGCGAAGCCAAGGTTCTGATCACCGACCGGGAATTCTCGGCCATCATCAAGGCGGCCCTTGAGCTGTCCTCGGTCAAACCCCTCGTCATCGACTACGACGATCCGGAATTCACCGGCCCCGGCGAACGGCTTGGCACCATGGAATATGAGGAGTTCCTCGCCGCAGGCGATCCGAACTTCGCCTGGAGCCCGCCGCAGGACGAGTGGGATGCGATCACCCTGAACTATACGTCCGGCACCACTGGCGATCCGAAAGGCGTGGTTTATCACCATCGCGGCGCCTATCTGCTCGCCTTGGGCAACATCCTCACCGCCGGCATGGGACAGCACCCGGTCTATCTGTGGACGCTTCCCATGTTCCACTGCAACGGCTGGTGCTTCCCCTGGTCGCTCTCCATCGTCGCGGGCACCCATGTCTGCCTGCGCGCCGTGCGGGCGAAGCCCATGTATGACGCGCTCGCCGACCATAACGTCACGCATCTGTGCGGCGCGCCCATCGTCATGTCGACACTGCTCAACGCACCCGATCCCGAGAAGCGCTCCCTGCCCCACACGGTCAAATTCATGACCGCCGCTGCCCCGCCGCCGGAAGCCGTGCTCGCTGCGATGAAAGCTGCAGGTTTCGACGTGACGCATCTCTACGGCCTGACGGAGGTCTATGGCCCGGCGGTCGTCAACGAATGGCACGAGGAGTGGGACGCGCTCGACTCGGGCGGCTATGCGGCGAAGAAGGCCCGGCAGGGCGTGCGTTATCCGGTACTTGAAGCGCTTGACGTGCTCGATCCGGAAACCATGCAGCCGGTGCCTGCGGATGGCCGAACCCTCGGCGAGGTCATGTTCCGGGGCAACGTGGTGATGAAGGGTTATCTCAAAAATCCAGCCGGCACTGCCAAGGCCTTCGGGGGTGGCTGGTTCCATTCCGGCGATCTCGGTGTGAAATATCCTGACGGCTATGTGCAGCTGAAGGATCGCTCCAAGGACATCATCATTTCCGGCGGCGAGAACATCTCCTCCATCGAAGTGGAGGACGCGCTCTACAAGCATCCCGCCATCCAGGCCGCCGCCGTCGTCGCGATGCCGGATGAAAAATGGGGCGAGACGCCCTGCGCCTTTGTGGAACTGAAGCCCGATCAATCGATCTCGGCGGAGGACATCATCGCCTGGTGCCGACAGCACTTGGCGTCCTACAAGTGCCCGCGCACCGTGATCTTCACGGAGCTCCCGAAAACCTCCACGGGCAAGATCCAGAAATTCCAGCTGCGCGAGATGGCACGGGCCTACAAAGCGGCGAGTTGAAGAAGAAGCGCCTGATCAGTGCCCCCTCCATACGGGTTTGCGTTTCTCGATGAAGGCATCGATGCCCTCGGCGGCATCCTCCGCCATCATGTTGCAGGCCATGACGCTGCCCGCATAGGTATAAGCCTCCTCCAGGCTCATGGAGCGCTGGCGGCTGAACATCGCCTTGCCCGTGCGGATCGCGACAGGGCTCTTGGCGCAGATGTCGGATGTCAACGCGGCAACGGCGCGATCAAGCTCCGCATCCGGCGCGATTCTGTTGATGAGACCGAAGGACAAAGCTTCGGTTGCTGAAATGAAACGTCCCGTCACCAACATGTCGAAGGCTTGCTTGGGCGATACGTTACGGGAAAGCGCCACGGCCGGCGTGGAACAGAAAAGCCCCACATTGATGCCGGAAACGGCAAAGGTTGCACTCTCCGCGGCAACGGCGAGATCGCAGGAGGCGACCAGCTGGCAACCCGCGGCCGTCGCCATGCCGTGCACGCGGGCGATCACCGGCACGGGTAGATTGACGATGCCCTGCATGACCCGGCTGCATTGCGCGAAGAGCGCCTCATAGTAGTCCTGACGCGGATTGGCGCGCATCTGCTTGAGATCATGCCCCGCGCAGAAGGCCTTGCCGGAACCGGCGAGCACAACGCAGCGAACCGCCTCATCTGTCTTCAGATCGTCCAGCGCACCTTGAAGCGCCGTCAGCATTTCCTCGGACAGGGCATTGAACCGGGCCGGACGGTTTAGCGTGAGCGTCACTACCCCACCCCGATCCTCGCGCAGCAGAATGTCGTCGCCGGATATGGCCTGCTGAGCACTCATGGGCATTCTCCTCCGGATCGTTCCAGGAATGTTGTTCGCAGGATCCAACCCGAATAAACTCGATCTGACAATAAGACCCTTGAACGACGCCATCCTACAGAGTCCAGAAACGAGGTGCCCTTCGTGAGCAAGCCGCCCATCAGCCGCTTTCCCGTTCCCGAGATTGCCGACCTGCCGGAGGATATCCGCACGCGCATCCTCGCGGTCCAGGAAAAATCGGGCTTCGTGCCGAACGTCTTTCTGGTGCTGGCTCATCGCCCGGACGAGTTCCGCGCCTTCTTCGCCTATCACGACGCCCTGATGGACAAGCCCGGCAATCTCACCAAGGCCGAGCGCGAGATGATCGTGGTGGCGACAAGCAACGCCAATCAGTGCCAGTATTGCGTCGTTGCCCATGGGGCGATCCTGCGCATCCGGGCCAAGAACCCGCTGATCGCCGATCAGGTCGCCATCAATTACCGCAAGGCCGACATCACACCTCGACAGAAAGCGATGCTGGATTTCGCCATGAAGGTATCGTTGGAAGCCTATGCCGTCGGCGACGCCGACATCGCGGCCCTGAACTCACACGACTTCACGGAAGACGACGTGTGGGACATCGCCGCCATTGCCGCCTTCTTCGCCATGTCGAACCGTCTTGCTAATGTCACCAGCATGCGGCCGAACGACGAGTTCTATACACTCGGCCGGGGTTAAGCGGAAAGCACCTTGCCCGGATTGAGCAGGTTATCGGGATCCAGCGCCCGCTTGAGCGTGCGGGCGAGATCCATCTCGGTTGGGGCGCGATAGCGCGCGAGCTCGCCGACCCGGTACTGGCCGATGCCGTGCTCCGCCGAGATGCTACCGCCGAAAGCCGCCACCATGTCATGCACGATGCGGTTCACGACGCCTGAATCATGGCTGGCGTCGACGAGCACATTATAATGGATGTTGCCGTCGCCGAGATGCCCGAAAGCGTTCACGCGTGTGCCCGGGGCTCCGGCAGCGAGCGCCTCCCCAGCCTCGATCAGAAAGCGAGGAACTTCCGTCAGCGGCACGGAGACATCGTGTTTGACGCTCTTGCCCTCCCGTGCTTCGGATTCCGTCACATGCTCGCGCAGCGCCCAGAGCTGGGCCGCCTGTGCGCCTGATTCGGCAATGACGCCATCGAGTGCGATCTCCTGCTCGAAGGCCACGCCCAGCATCGTCTCGGCCGCTTCGCGCAGGCCCACGAGACTGGACGCCGCCTCGATCAGCACGAACCAATCGCCCTCGGCGATGGGAGCCTTCAAGCCGGCATGCTTGGCGACAAGCTGCATGGAGGTGGCCGAGATCAGCTCGAAGGCCGAGATCTGATCGCCCAATTCGTCCTGGGCGAGTGCGAGAAGCTGAAGGGCCGCCGCCGGGTCAGCGACCGAAAGCAGCGCGGTCACGGAAAGCTTCGGCCGCGGCAGAAGCCTTAAGATCGCCGCCGTCACGATTCCGAGCGTGCCCTCGCTGCCGATGAAGAGCTGCTTCCAATCATAGCCCGCATTGTCCTTGCGCAGCTTCCGCAGGCCATTGGCGATGGTCCCGTCCGGCAGCACCACTTCGAGGCCGAGCACGAGGCTGCGGGTCATGCCGTATCGCAGCACATTCACGCCGCCCGCATTGGCGGCGACCACGCCGCCGATAGTGGCCGAGCCCTCCGCCGCCAGGCTGATCGGTAGCAGGCGCCCTGCAGCCGCGGCGGCATCCTGCGCCACTTTCAGAATGCACCCGGCCTCCGCCTCGATGGTCAAGCCGACCGGATCGACATTGCGGATGGTGGCCATGCGGTTGAGAGACAAGATAACCTGCGTGCCTGAAGCATCCGGCACCGCGCCGCCGGCGAGCCCCGTATTGCCGCCCTGCGGGACGATGGCCACCTCCGCCTCACGGCAGATCCGCACGATTTCGGCGACCTGCTCGGTCGAGGATGGACGGACGACACAGGCCGGCTTGCCCGGGAAGAGCTTGCGCCAGTCGACGGCATAGGGCTCGAGATCCGGCCCTTCGGTGATGACGGCCGAAGGGCCGAGAAGCCCCGTCAGGCGCTGCAGCAGGTCCGTGGGCTTGGTCATCGAAAAATTCCTCGCGGTTTCGACCACCGCTCCTGTGACCGATCGGGGCGCGATCGTCAACGTGGAACCGCGAGGGACATATCGGCGAGAAGGACGCAGCACAGTTGCGCTTAGCGCTTGCCCGATCCGGGCTCGGCCATTTTGCGGTGCTGCTCGGCGAGCATACCGGCCGGCGTCACATTGGAAAGGATTGTGGTGAACTTGTTCTTCCAGCCGCTCACCACATCGCCGTCACCGCGAATCATGGCATCGAAGCCGACCTTCGCCACGAAGGCGGGATCGTCCTTCTTGTCCTGACCGACATGTGTGTCTTCCATGCCGGCGCGCTTGAAGAACTCGGTCTCGGTGGCGCCGGGCATTAGGCAGGTGACCGTCACATTCGTATCCTTCAACTCATTTCTGAGCGCGAAGGAGAAGGAATCGATGAAGGCCTTAGTGCCGTTGTAGACCGCCTGGAAGGAGCCCGGCATGAATCCGGCGATGGAATCGGTGATGAGGATGCGCCCTTCGTTCCTTGTGCGCATGTCTCGGCCGATCTTCTGGATCAGGTAGAGCGTGCCGGTAATGTTGGTGTCGATCACATGGCGTGCCTCAGCGAAATCCTGATCGAGAAAACCATGACCGAGTCCGTGCCCTGCATTGGCCAGAAGCGCATCAACCGACTGGCCTTTGGCAGCCGCGTAGAGCTTGTCAACGCCCTCATGGGTGGAGAGATCGACCTCCAGAGCCTCGACCTTTGCGCCAAGGCCCTGGAACTCCTTGGCCGCATCCTGGATGGCGGGCCGGTCAGCGGCGATCAGCAGATCGTAGCCGTTTTGGGCGCAGAGTTTCGCGAGCTCATAGCCGATACCTGAGGACGCGCCCGTCACGACGGCAAGCGGCTTTGCAGTGTCTGGCATGGCATTCTCCCAGCCGGTTCGAGAAATGGACCGGCCACTATCGGGGAGAAGCGAAACCGGCACGTGGTGCTTGAACTCTCGAAGGGCGTTTCAGTTCAAAAATTACCGATCGAGCGTCCGGTCTCGCCACGCCAAGCGTCCGTGGATTCAGTCCAGTCAAAGACCAGTTCCAGGCTGGTGCCGGACAGTTGCTTTCGCTTTTGGGGCAAGATACCTTCACCATAACAATAAAAGAAAGCTCAGGCTCTGAAGGGTCTGCAGCCGGGAGAGGCGCTCTTGGGTTCGCAAGAATCGGCGACGTTCGACGTCGCAGTAAGGGTTAGCGCATGCGGGCATGATAGGGCCCGAAACGCGGCGGAACATGGCGCCGCGACAATCTCCACATATCTTGCCGCTGCTGCCTTCGAACCTGCTCAAATCCCAGGGACGTGCTGATGACTCTCGCTCTCGAAGGCGTTTCGAAGAAAGTCGGAGCAGCGGTACATATCGACGATGTCCACCTGACCCTGGAGCGCGGCTCCCTCAATGTGCTGCTCGGGGCGACGCTTGCCGGAAAAACCTCGCTCATGCGGCTCATGGCCGGGCTCGACGCGCCCACGACCGGCCGAGTTCTCGTCGATGGCAAGGATGTGACGGGCTGGCCTGTGCAGCGCCGCAGCGTGGCCATGGTCTACCAGCAGTTCATCAACTATCCCTCGCTCGATGTTTACGAGAACATCGCCTCACCCCTGCGCGTCTCCGGCCTACCTAAGAATGAGATCGAGACACGTGTCCGCGAGGCGGCCAAGCTTCTGAAGCTGGAGCCCTATCTCGACCGCAAGCCGCTGAATCTCTCCGGCGGCCAGCAGCAGCGCACCGCCATCGCCCGGGCGCTGGTGAAACGGGCGGATCTCGTCCTGCTCGACGAGCCCTTGGCCAATCTCGATTACAAGCTGCGTGAGGAGCTGCGTGAGGAGCTGCCACGGGTCTTCGCGGCCTCAGGCGCTATCTTCGTCTATGCCACGACGGAACCGTCCGAGGCCCTGCTTCTCGGCGGCAATACAGCCACCTTGTTCGAAGGGCGGGTGACCCAGTTCGGATCGACACCGCAGGTCTACCGCCACCCTCACGACCTGACCACGGCCCGCGTTTTTTCCGATCCGCCGCTCAACACCCTGAAAGCCCGCAAGATCGGCAGCAGCGCGACCTTGAGCACAGGCGGCGAGATTCGGGCGTCAGGCCCGCTCGAAGCCGTACCCGACGGGGAATACACGATCGGATTCCGAGCCCATCATCTTGAGCTTGAGCCGGCCAATCCGGACGAGATCGCCATTCCGGCCATCGTGTCCGTCTCCGAGATCACGGGGTCGGAGAGCTATGTCCATCTCGACGCCAACGAGCACCGCCTCGTGGCGCTCGTCCCCGGCGTGAGGCGGCTCGAGCCGAAATCCGCCGTGACAACCTATATCGATCCGCGACACCTGTTCCTGTTCGATGCCGCGGGCCGCCTCGCCGCTGCCGACCCGGCGCAGAAAGCGGCATGAGGAGAGAGAGATGGCCCGCATCACGCTCGATCATCTCGCCCATGCCTACAAGCCCGATCCCCGCACGGCGGATGACTACGCTCTGAAGGAGATCAACCATGTGTGGAACCAGGGCGGCGCCTACGCGCTGCTGGGTCCCTCGGGCTGTGGCAAGACCACCCTGCTCAACATCATCTCCGGCCTCGTGCGCCCAACGCGCGGGCGCGTGCTCTTCAACGACCTCGATGTGACGGATCTGCCGACGGAAGCGCGCAACATCGCACAGGTGTTTCAGTTCCCCGTGGTCTACGACACGATGAGCGTGCGAGAGAATCTGGCGTTCCCGCTCAAGAACCGACACGTGCCGCGTGACAGGACGGCCCAGCGGGTGGAGGAGATCGCGCGACTGCTCGACCTCACCCGCGTGCTCGACCGCAAGGCCAGCAATCTCACGGCCGACATGAAACAGAAGATCTCCCTCGGGCGAGGCCTCGTGCGCCCCGACGTGGCTGCGATCCTGTTCGACGAGCCGCTCACGGTGATCGACCCGCATCTGAAATGGCAGCTGCGCTCGACCCTGAAGGAAATCCACCGCGCGCTCGACATCACCATGATCTATGTGACGCATGATCAGACCGAAGCGCTCACCTTCGCCGATAAGGTCGTGGTCATGCATGATGGCGCCGTGGTGCAGACGGGAACGCCGGACGAACTGTTCGAGCGTCCGGCCCATACCTTCGTCGGGCACTTCATCGGCTCGCCGGGCATGAACATTCTGCCCTGCCGGGTCGAAGGCGCCACCGCATTCATCGGCAATGAGGCAATCCCCCTACAGCGGAGCTATCGCATCCTGTCGGACGGCGAGCGGGTCGAGCTCGGCATCCGGCCGGAGTTCGTGCGGCTCCAGCCGAAGGGATTCGGACTGCCGGTCCAGATCCGGCGCATCGACGATATCGGGCGTGCCCGCATCGCCCGCGTCGAGATGAGCGGGCGCGCCCTTGCCGCCAGCGTTCCGGAGGGCATTTCCATCGAGGGGAGCGAGGCCGCGCTCGCCCTCGATCCGCGCCAAATCCACATCTATGCCAATGGGCATCTCGTCTCGGGCGAGCCCATCGGAGGGCACAGGGCATGACGAAGACCGTCAACAACAGAGCCTGGCTCTTCGTTCTGCCGGTCTTTGCCATCGTGGCCTTCTCGGCCGTGCTGCCGCTGATGACGGTGGTGAACTACTCGGTCCAGGACACGTTCGGCAACAATCAGTTCTTCTGGAATGGAATCGGCTGGTTCCAGGAACTGCTCGATCCTTCGACGGAGCTTGGCGGACGCTTCTTCAGTGCCCTGTGGCGCAGCCTCCTGTTCTCGGCGATCATTCTCATGATCGAGGTGCCGCTCGGCATTGCCGTAGCGCTCGCCATGCCGCGCGAAGGCTGGACGGTTGCGCTCTGCCTCGTGCTCATGGCGCTGCCGCTTCTCATCCCGTGGAACGTAGTCGGCACGATCTGGCAGGTCTTCGCCCGCAGCGACATCGGCCTTCTCGGCTGGACCGTCAACCATCTCGGCATCGACTACAATTACACCAACGATCCCATCGACGCCTGGGTGACGCTTATCGTCATGGATGTATGGCATTGGACAAGCCTCGTCGCCCTCCTCTGCTATGCCGGGCTTAAATCCATTCCCGATGCCTATTATCAGGCCGCCCGCATCGACGGCGCCTCACGCTGGGCGGTGTTCCGCACGATCCAGCTGCCGAAGATGCGGCGCGTGCTGCTGATCGCAGTGCTGCTGCGCTTCATGGATTCGTTCATGATCTACACCGAGCCCTTCGTGATCACCGGCGGCGGTCCCGGCAATGCCACTACCTTCCTGTCCATCGATCTGGTGAAGCTGGCGCTCGGCCAGTTCGACCTCGGCAAGGCGGCGGCCATGTCGCTGGTCTACAATCTGATTATCCTCGTCATCTGTTGGGTCTTTTACACCGTCATGACCAATGTGGATGCCGAACGCGAGAGGGTCGAAGCATGACCGGAACCATCGCCGTCGGTTCTTCCGAGACCAAGCCCATCGCAGCGCCCCTGGCTGCGAACCGCGCCCTGTCCGGCCCGCGCGTCAACGGACGCGTGATAGTGATGACCCTCTATCTTCTGTTCCTGATGTTGCCGATCTACTGGCTCGTGAACATGAGCCTGAAGACCAACATGGAAATCACGTCCGGCCTCACGCTCTGGCCGCGGGAGATCACCTTCGACAACTACATCAAGATCTTCACCGACGAGAGCTGGTACTCGGGCTATATCAACTCGCTGACCTATGTCGTCATCAACACGGTGCTGTCGATCTCCTTCGCGTTACCGGCCGCCTATGCCTTCTCCCGCTATAAATTCCTCGGCGACAAGCATCTGTTCTTCTGGCTGCTGACCAACCGCATGGCGCCGGCCGCGGTCTTCGCCCTGCCCTTCTTCAACCTCTATTCGGCCATCGGTCTCTTCGACACACCCTGGGCCGTCGCTTTGGCGCATTGCCTCTTCAACGTGCCGCTGGCAGTGTGGATTCTGGAAGGCTTCATGTCGGGCGTGCCGCGGGAGATCGACGAGACCGCCGCCATCGACGGCTATTCCTTCCCGCGCTTCTTCGTGAAGATCTTCATGCCGCTGATCGCCTCCGGCATCGGCGTTGCCGCTTTCTTCTGCTTCATGTTCTCCTGGGTCGAGCTGCTGCTGGCGCGCACGCTGACCTCGGTCAATGCCAAGCCCATCGCCGCCACCATGACGCGCACCATCTCAGCCGCCGGCATGGACTGGGGCCTGCTTGCCGCCGCCGGCGTGCTCACCATCGTGCCGGGGGCGCTCGTGATCTGGTTCGTCCGCAACTACATCGCCAAGGGCTTCGCCCTGGGCCGGGTTTAAGGAGAGCATCATGCCTGATCTCGCCTGGATGGCCTGGACATGGCAGACCGGCCTCTTCTTTGCCGGCATCGCGAGCCTGCTGCTGCTCATGACCCTGCTCGCGATCTATCGTCCCGAGACGGAGCGCGTTGGTGTGTTGCGGATCCCGACGACGCGCGGCGACCGCCTCTTCATCTCGCTTCTTGGTGCGGCCTTCATCCACCTCGCCTGGCTGGGCTTCGTCGGTCCTGACCTGTGGTGGGCTTCCGGCCTTTCCCTGCTCTACGCAGCTCTCGTATTTCGCTACGTCTAGGAGAAAAGGCTCAAGTCAATCCTCCGGTTAGCCCGGGCCGGAGGGAACAAGACCAGCGCACAAGCCGGCCAGGGCATTACTTGGGAGGAACGAATGAAACTCACCCAATCTCACCGGCACTTAAAGCTGTTTGTCACGACGAGTGTCCTCGCTATGGCGCTGGGCTCCAGCGCTGCTCTCGCGGGCATGGAAGAAGCCCGCCGCTGGATCGACAGCGAATTCCAGCCCTCCACGCTCTCGAAGGACGAGCAGCTGAAGGAGATGGAATGGTTCGTGAATGCGGCCAAGCCTTTCGCGGGCCAGGAGATCAACGTGGTCTCCGAGACCATCACGACCCATGAATACGAAGCGCGGACCCTTGCGAAAGCGTTCTCCGAAATTACCGGCATCAAACTCACCCACGACCTGATCCAGGAAGGCGACGTGGTGGAGAAGATCCAGACGCAGATGCAGTCGGGGCGCAACATCTACGATGCCTGGGTCAACGATTCCGATCTCATCGGCACCCATTTCCGCTACAAGCAGGCTATCCCGCTCGACGACTGGATGGCGGGAGAAGGCAAGGATGTGACCTCGCCGACCCTCGACGTCGCCGACTTCATCGGCAAGTCGTTCACCACGGCACCAGACGGCAAGATGTATCAATTGCCGGACCAGCAATTCGCGAATGTGTACTGGTTCCGCTACGACTGGTTCCAGCGCCCCGAGTTCAAGGAGAAGTTCAAGGCCAAGTACGGCTACGATCTCGGCGTTCCCGTGAACTGGTCGGCCTATGAGGACATCGCCGAATTCTTTACCAACGACGTGAAGGAGGTCGACGGCGTCAAGGTCTATGGCCACATGGATTACGGCCGCAAGGACCCGTCGCTCGGCTGGCGCTTCACGGATGCCTGGCTCTCCATGGCCGGCAACGGCGACAAGGGCATCCCGAACGGCCTGCCCGTCGATGAATGGGGCATCCGCATGGAGGGCTGCCGCCCGGTCGGCTCCTCCGTCGACCGCGGCGGCGACACCAATGGCCCAGCTGCCGTCTACGCCATCACCAAATATCTCGACTGGATGAAGAAATATGCCCCGCCTCAAGCGCAGGGCATGAATTTCTCCGAGTCGGGACCGGTGCCGGCGCAGGGCAACATCGCCCAGCAGATCTTCTGGTATACGGCATTCACCGCCGACATGGTGAAGCCCGGTCTTCCCGTCGTGAACGCGGACGGCACGCCGAAATGGCGCATGGCGCCCTCACCCCACGGCTCGTACTGGAAGGATGGCATGAAGCTCGGCTACCAGGATGCGGGATCGTGGACGTTGCTGAAGTCCACTCCCGTCGACCGCCGTAAAGCGGCCTGGCTCTATGCGCAGTTCGTCACCTCGAAGACGGTCTCGCTGAAGAAGAGCCATGTGGGCCTCACCTTCATCCGCGAGAGCGATATCTGGCACCCATCGATGACGGAGCGCGCGCCGAAGCTCGGCGGCCTCGTCGAGTTCTACCGCTCGCCCGCCCGCGTGCAATGGACGCCGACCGGCAACAACGTGCCGGATTATCCCAAACTCGCGCAGCTCTGGTGGCAGAATATCGGCGACGCGGCTTCAGGCGCCAAGACCCCGCAGGAAGCGATGACCTCGCTTGCCGCAGCCCAGGACGAAGTGCTCGGCCGTCTCGAGCGCGCCAATGTGCAAGGCGAATGCGGTCCGAAGCTGAACCCGAAAACCTCCGCCGAGGAATGGTACAAGAAGGCGGAAGCCGCCGGCACCATCGCGCCCCAGCGCAAGCTGGCCAACGAGAAGCCGAAGGGTGAGACGGTGGATTACGACACGCTCATCAAGAGCTGGCCCGCTTCTCCGCCGAAGCGCAGCTGACCGATACAGGCCCCGCCCGCAAGGCGGGGCCTTTTTCATGTGAGGCGGCGCACACCACCTAGCCGCTCGGTCAGTACCGAAGAAGGCCGATTGTCGGCAGGATCGTCTGGACGATGACCGAAGAGGTTTGTCATGCCAGATCCATCAACCGGTTTTTCCCTCGACGCGATCTCGAACCATGTCGCTGATCTGCTCGATGGCATCGCGCCCCGACTCGTGACAGTTCACGGTCGCAGACGCGGAACGTCGAGCGGCTTCCATTGGCGTCCTGGGCTCATCGTGACGGCAGAGGAAGCACTGGAAGCCGATGGAGACGTGACAATCACTCGTCCCGATGGAAGCCAGGTCTCAGCCAGTCTTGTCGGCCGCGACCCGAGCACGGACATCGCTCTTCTTCGCACGGAAGAGCAGCCGCTGGAGGAGATCATCTTCAGTGCGACCGACGGGCTCCGGACCGGCCACCTCGTTCTCGCTGTAGGGCGGATGCCGGAGGGCCTGAGTGCGGCGCTGGGCATCGTTGCCCTTGCAAGTGGCCCCTGGAAGAGCCTGCGCGGCGGCCATATCGACCGCAGGATCCATCTGGATCTCAGGCTCAACTTCCAATCGGAAGGCGGCGTCGCCCTCGATACCAGCGCCCGGATCGTCGGCATGACGGTCCTCGGCCCGCGAGGCCGCGTTTTCGTCATCCCATCAGAGACCATCGAGCGGGTGGCTCCCCAGCTTCTCGACAAGGGCCGCGTGGCCCGCGGCTATCTGGGCCTCGGGCTCCAGCCGATCCGCATCGACAAGGCTGCAGCCGATGCGGCGGGGCTTGCGGAACCGCGTGGCTTGATCGTCGTCAGCGTGGACCAGGACGGTCCAGGACAGAAGGCGGGGATTCGCCAAGGCGACATCCTCGTCCGATGGAATGCCGACATCCTGCCCTCGGTCCGCCGCGTCTATACGCTTCTAGGCCCCGAGAGCGTGGGCCGATCCGTCAATCTAGGAATTGTGCGGACGGGTGCGCATATGACTCTTGCGGTAGAGATCAGGGAGCGCCCGAAGCCTCAGTAGCGAAAGGCGCCGATGGGGTGAAGCCTTGTGGAAGGTCGCTCTTCACATCGACGATGCGAGCCTGCTCGATCACATCGCCACGATCCTGGCTGAGGAAGCCGGAATCAGCACCCTGCACTCAGACAACCCTGACGTGGTGTTCACGGATCACCTGTCCTTCTCCGAGATGGCCCCGACAATCCTCCTCGGCGATATTCTGAACGGACTTGAAGCGCTCAAAGCCGGAGCGAGCGGAATTCTTCCCCGCGATGTCGCCGTCTCAGATCTTCTGCTGGCGATGGAGGCCGCCAGCCGGGGCTTCGTCATCCTGCCGCAAAGTGCTGCCGGGATCGGCCGGGGTCCGGCTCCGCATGATCCGCCGCGGGACGACCTGCTCACCCCGCGCGAGCTCGAAGTCCTGCGGCTGCTGGCGGAAGGCGCATCGAACAAACTCATTGCCCGTAAGCTCGGGATCTCATTCCACACCGCGAAATTCCACGTCTCCTCCATCGCGGCGAAACTCGATGCAACCGGGAGAACGGACGCCGTCGCGCAGGCGGTCCGTCTCGGCCTCATCCTGCTGTGACATACCGGCGATGCGTTCCGAGCTCTTGGGTCTTGTACTTCGCATCACCACATGATGTGAAATAGCGTTATCCCTGGAGGGCTCCATGCTCGATCGCACTCCAACCTTTCTCCTCCACACGAGTGACTCCACATCGCCGTCACGACCGGCTTCCGATGCCCGCGATGACGATAAACTGCTCGATTCCTACTCGAAGGCCGTGACAAGCGTCGTGGACCGCATCGGTCCCGCGGTGGTACGGGTCGAGCCTCAGGCTTCGGGACGAGTAGCCGGCATGGGTTCGGGCGTCATCATCTCGCCCGATGGGCTGCTGCTCACCAACAGCCATGTCATGCAGGGCGCGCGGGAGGCGCGTCTCACCGGATCCGATGGACGTACCATCGACGCCCGGGTGATCGGTGACGATCCCGACACGGATCTCGCCCTGCTGCGCGCCAATGGCGACAGGTTTCCCTTCGCCACCCTGGGCGATTCCAAACGACTGAAGCGCGGTCAGGTCGCAATCGCCATCGGCAACCCGTTGGGATTCGAGTCGACAGTGACGGCCGGTGTGGTCTCCGCTCTCGGGCGAAGCCTGCGAGCGAAGTCGGGACGGCTCATCGACGATGTGATCCAGACCGATGCAGCCCTGAACCCGGGCAATTCCGGCGGCCCACTTGTGGCGACCTCCGGCGAGGTAATCGGCATCAACACGGCCGTCATCATGGGAGCTCAGGGCATCTGCTTTGCCGTCGCGAGCAACACGGCAAGTTTCGTCGTGTCGGAACTGATCCGCCATGGCCGCGTTCGCCGAGCCTCGATCGGCATCGCGGGACAGACGGTGCCGCTGCCGCGGCGCATCAGCTATGCGGCCGGTTTGACCGGAAAATTCGGCGTGGTCATCGCCGCAGTGGAACCGGGCAGCCCAGCGGAACATGCGCAGCTCGAACAGGGCGATGTCATCCTCTCGCTCGACGGCGAGCCGGTCGGTGGCGTCGACGATCTGGTGCGCCTGCTGAACGGCGAGCGGATCGGGCGCTTCGTCGAACTCGTGCTTCTCAAGAAAGGCGAAATGCGCACTGTGACGATCACCCCCGTCGAGCGAAAGACAAAAGCCGCTCGCTCGGAATAAGCGGTGCAACAAAGATTTAGAGCGGAGCCCAGTTTCCTATTCCGCTTCCGCTCGAGATCCCTCTTCCTCCAAACGTGAAGGATCGAGCGTGAACAGCTCCTGCGGCCGGGCAACCCCTCTCAGCGCATAACGGCCGACCGACACGAGGCATTCCTGATCATGCGCCGAGGCCGTCGAATGAAAAGCGGACGAAACCAAGACATCGCGCTCGACGGAACGGCACAAAGCGCCGATCCGGCTCACTTCATTGACGGCCGGCCCCACGACCGTGAAGTCCAGGCGGTCCTGGCTGCCGATATTGCCATAAAAGACCTCGCCGATATGCAGGCCGAGATAAGCGCTCGTGACCGGCAGGTTGCATGATCGGCGCTCGTCGTTCAGGGCCTGGATGCGAGAGCGCATCAGTCGCTCCGCCTTGAGAGCGGACCGGCAGGCTTCACTCGCATCCTCCTCCTTGAAGATTGCAAGTGCGCCATCCCCGATGAGCTTCAGGACATCGCCGCCTGCTTCATAAATGGACGAGATGACGGCTTCCGAATAATCGTTCAGGAAGGGGATGATCTGCTCGGGATCCGCCGTCTCCGTGATGTGGGTGAAACTGTGCAGGTCGCTGAACCACAGAACAGCTTGGATCCGGTCCGTGACGCCGCGGGCAATGCGACCGTTCAGGACGAGCCGGCCGGCATCGCGCCCGAGGTAGGTCTCGACGAGGGTCTTGGCAATACGCGCGAGCGAAGCGCATTTCAAGGCGAGCATCAGGGGTGAGGCCAGCTCGCGCAGAAGCGCGATGTGCTCATCGGTAAAGCCGGAATGAGCGTCCGTCGTCCAGGAGGAATAGAAGCAATCCATCTCGCCGATCGCGCCTTCGACAGCAAAGCGATGAATCAGAACCACATAATCCGTCTGCCCATCGGCCCGCAGATCCTTGAGGACGGAGAAGTCCTCAGGATGGCCGGGGCCGATCCGCCGTCGCAGGAAGTCCTCTCCGCTGACGAGAAGATGGTAGTAGGTGCTCCGGCGCCAGTTTTCGGCCGCCTCGCCTTCCACATTGGTGCGGCCATATTCGACCACCGGATTGAGGCTTTCCTGATCGTCACGACGCCAGCGGAAAACGCGTCCCTCATGGATCGGGTGCAGCGTGTCGATGACGATATTGACCCGCGAGACAGGCAATCCTTCCGCAATCAGGCGGTCGCAGAAGCCATGCAGGAGCTCAAGCTCCGACATACCGATCAATCCGGCCTCGGTGACCCATTTCGCGATGCTGGCTGCCCTGGCTGCGTCCATAGGGGTCTCTTCACAACGATGATTCTGTCAGCCATCCATGACGGCACATTGGATGGTTGGTCAAAGCCGAATGTCGATCAAGCGGCGCGCCTGCCATCGATCTACTCGGCGGGTTTCGGTTGAGTTTCCACGGCACCGGCTCGCTTCATGCCCGCGCGCCTAAACATCCGAAGGACCACAAGCCGTACGGCCACGTAGAAGACCGGCGTCAGGAACAACCCGAACACGGTCACCCCGAGCATGCCGGCGAACACGGCCGTGCCCAGGGCCTGTCTCATCTCGGCTCCGGGTCCGGTCGCAATCGCAAGCGGCAGCACACCGAGGATGAAGGCGAATGCCGTCATCAGGATGGGACGTAGCCTCAGCCGGCAGGCTTCGACGACGGCCTCGACCGGCGTCTTGCCTTCAAATTCCGCCTGCCTTGCGAATTCGACGATAAGGATCGCATTCTTGGCAGCCAATCCAACCAGAACCACCAGGCCGATCTGGGTCAGGATGTTGTTGTCCTGCCCACGGATCATCACGCCGATCAGCGCAGAGAGCACGCTCATCGGGACAATCAGGATGATGGCGATGGGCATCGACCAACTTTCATACTGGGCCGCCAGCACAAGGAATACGAAGAGCACCGACAAGGCGAAGATGAACACCGCCGTGTTGCCGGTCTGCCGTTCCTGGAAGGCCAGTTCCGTCCACTCGAAACCCATGCCGGGCGAAAGATTTTGCCGAACCAATTGCTCCATGGTATCGAGGGCGGTGCCCGAGGACGTGCCCGGACCGGCATTGCCCTGCAGGGCCACCGAGGTGAACATGTTGTAGCGCTGGATCAGATCGGCACCAGAGACCTCGCGCATCTCGACGAGCGTGCCCAAAGGCACGAGAGCGCCCGTGGACGAGCGAACCCGCAATCGGTTGATATCTTCCTGATCGATACGGAAGCGCTGATCGGCCTGGGCGCGCACCTGGTAGACGCGCCCGAAGGCATTGAAGTCGTTGACATAGGCCGTGCCGAGATTGATGCGCAGCGTCTCGAAGATGTTGGGGATCGGCACGTTCAGGATGCTCGCCTTCTGGCGGTCGATCTCCAGATAGACCTGCGGCGAATTGGCCGAGAATGTCGTGAAGACGCCGGCCAGGTTCGAGTTCTGCCGCGCCTGTCCCATCAGCTGATAGGCGACCGCCAGAATGCCGCGCACATCGTCGCCTGTCCGATTCTGGATCTGGACCTTGAAGCCTCCGGAATTGCCGAGCCCGCGCACCGGCGGCGGCGGAATGGCGATGATGAACGCCTCCTCGATCTGCTGCATGCGGGCGAAAAGATCGCCGATGATTTTAGATCCGGTATCGCCCGCCTCGATCCGCTCGTCGAAAGGCTTGAACCCGGCGAAGATCGCCGCGGAATTGGTCGCATTGGTGAAGGTGGCGCCCGAAAACCCCGCGAAGGCCACAGCATTCTTCACGCCTGGCGTTTCTTGAATGATCTTCGATGCCCTTTGCACCACTGCATCGGTGCGCGACAGGGAGGCGCCATCCGGCAGCTGGATCACCACGATGGCATAGCCCTGGTCGAGCGTCGGAATGAAGCCACGCGGTACGTGGTTGGCGATCCATACGGTGCCGGCCAGAAGGCCGACATAGATCGGCAATACAATCAGCTTGTGTCGCGCCAGCGTTCCCACAGTCCTGGCATAGCCATTGGCTGTGGCATCGAAACCGCGATTGAAGCCGTTGGCCAGTGTTCGTCCAAACCGGGCAATCGGATTCCTGGAGTGCTCATGGCTGTGCGGCTTCAGGAGGAATGCCGCGAGGGCCGGCGACAATGTCAGGGAGTTGAAGGCCGAGATGACTGTAGAGACTGCGATGGTCAGGGCGAATTGCCGGTAGAACTGACCGGATATACCCGGAATGAAAGCCGTCGGCACGAAGACTGCCACCAGGACCAGCGCGATGGCCACGAGAGCGGTGCCGACCTCGTCCATGGTCGTGTGGGCGGCATCCCGCGGCGACATGCCGAGAGCGATGTTACGCTCCACATTCTCCACCACCACGATGGCATCGTCGACCACGATGCCGATGGCCAGAACCATGCCGAAAAGGGTCAAGGTATTGATCGAGAATCCAAGGGCCGCCATGAAGGCAAAGGTGCCGATCAGCGAGACGGGAATTGCCACGATGGGAATGATCGCCGTGCGCCAGCTCTGCAGGAACACGAACACCACGATCACGACGAGCACCGTGGCCTCGAACAGGGTCTTGTAGACCTCGTTCACGCTCTCGGCGATGAATTCCGTGGGATTATAGACGATCTGATAAGCGATGCCCGGCGGAAAGTTGCCCTTGAGCTCCTCCATGGTCCGGGTGATCTGATCCGACGCGGCGAGCGCGTTGGTGCCAGGCCGCTGGAAAATCGCGAGCGCGACGGCAGGCTTGCCGTTAAGATAGGAATTCGTCACGTAATCCTGGGCGCCGAGCTCGATGCGGGCGACGTCCTGCAGCCGCACGAGACGGCCCTGCGGTGTCGCCTGAACGATGATCTGCCGGAACTGGCGTGGATCCTCGAAGCGACCCTGTGTCGTCACCGTCAGCTGGAACGCCGCATCCGTCGGTGTCGGCTCCTGCCCCAAGGCGCCGCCGGACACTTGAACATTCTGCTCCTGAATCGCGCGCACCACCTCGCTCGACGTCATGCCGTAGGAGGCAAGCTTCTCCGGATCGAGCCAGATGCGGATGGAATATTGCCGCTCACCGAAGATGATGAGATCGCCCACGCCATCGAGCCGCAACAGGATGTCGCGCACATAGTTGCGGGCATAGTTCGAGACATAGAGCTGATCATACGAATTGTCCGGCGAGAGCATGTGCACGACCATCATCAGATCGGGCGAGCTCTTGAGTGTCGTCACGCCGAGGCGCCGCACCTCTTCCGGCAGGCGCGGCGTTGCAATGGCCACGCGGTTCTGAACCAGCACCTGGGCCTTGTCGAGATCGGCGCCGAGCTTGAAGGTGATCGTCAACGCCATAGCGCCGTCGCCGGTCGAGTACGAGGACATGTAGAGCATGTCCTCGACACCGTTGATCTGCTGCTCCAGCGGTGTCGCAACCGTCGCCGCAACCGTCTGCGCATCGGCTCCCGGATAGCTCGCCCGGACCACCACGGTTGGCGGCGCGATCTCCGGATATTGCGCGACCGGCAGAGTCGTATACGCGATCCCGCCGATGACCAGGAACAGCACCGACAGGACCGTCGCAAAAATGGGGCGGTCGACGAAGAAATGGGCAAAGCGCATGAAAAGCGCCCTCCTCGCGTGAGATCAGCTGCCGTTTCGTTCCCGCATCGGGGGAAGGGTCGTCAGTTGCGGCGTGATCGGCGCTCCGGGCCGAATCCGGACAAGACCGTTCACGACCACCGTCTCGTTGCCGGTCAGCCCGTCCCGGATGACCCTGTAACCGTCGATCCTTGGACCGATACGCACGGGCTTGAGATTGACGGTGTTATTCTCGCCGACCACGTAGACGACGCGCCTGTCCTGGTCGCTGCCGATGGCCTCGTCGGGCAGGAGAATGCCCTTGTAAGGATCGGAGGCGCCCACCGTGACGCGGCCGAACAGGCCGGGGGTCAGGAAACGATCCTTGTTCTCGAAGACCGCGCGCACACGGATCGTGCCGCTTGCCGAGTCGAGCCGGTTGTCGACGAAATCGAGATGCCCCTTGCGCTGCCCGAGGCGCTCGTCCGTCAATGTGAGCACGACTTCGTTGGTCTCTCCGCTAGCCGAGGTATTCGTGCCGCCACGGGTTTGCCGCGAAAAGGCCAGATAGGAGCGCTCATCGACATCGAAGTAGAACTGGATCGGATCGAGCGAGAGAACGTTTGTCAGGATCGTCTCGTTGGCATTGACCAGATTGCCCTCGGAGACGAGCTTGCGCGAAATTCTCCCCGACAGGGGCGTTTTGATCTCCGTGAATTCGACATCGAGCTGCGCTTGCCGCAACGCTGCCTGCGCACGGTCCAGCTCCGCCTTGGTCGTCAGGAACGCCTGCCGCCGCTGATCGTAAAGCTGATCGGTGATATTGCCGGTTCGGCGCAGTTGCTCGGCGCGCTCGAGGTCGCTCTGCGCGAATTCCAGGCGAACCTGAGTCGATGTGACGGCTGATTGTGCCTGCTCAAGCGCATTGCGATAGGGCCGCTGGTCGATGGTGAAGAGGAGGTCTCCCGCCTTGACAAAGGTGCCATCTTGAAAATGCACCTTGTCGAGGTAACCCGAGACCCGCGCCCGTATATCGACCTGATCGATGGCCTCGAAGCGCCCGATGAAGTCATCCCGCTCGACGATATCCTTCACGAGGGGTTTTGCGACTGTGACCGGCGGCGGCGGCGCAGGAGTGCCCTGAGCCAAGGCCAGGCTCGCCGCGCCGAACCATGAAAAAAGAACGCTTGCAACAAACACGGATCGAGGAAAGCGCATGCGTAACCTCCTGATCGGGACTATCGACGCAGCACCATACTTCCAAATTTCGGCTCTCAGCCCTGTGTGCAATGGCACGTGGAGGAGCCTTTATCCTTATTGCGATGCAATACTACGCATTGATGAGTTTCTGACAAGATACGCAACAGTGATACGCAACAGGTACAGAACTTGGCTGCACCTTTGATCTGCTTAAGCTGTCCATGAGATTCAATTGAAACGGTGCCCACAGCTTCAATGATGGGATGGCACCCGTCGCCGCACACCTAGCCGGTTGGCTAAAGCGCTTTTGATCTGGGCTTGAATCCCTTCGGGTGGTCTGTGCGTTGATTGGGATATGGCCCGGGAGGCGAGCCATGCCCCAGCCCTATTCTCCCGATTTGCGCGAACGTGTTCTTGAC
>NZ_JBVVAK010000054.1:45179-52042 GCF_055792825.1 Microvirga sp. GN3 | reverse complement strand
GCATCGCGCTCGCCTGGGCGCGGTTCGGGCGCCAGATCATCGCCGCGCGGGACAGCCGGGAGCTGGCGGGGTATCTGATCCAAAAGGTGCAGATCTACCTGCGACGTCCACGCCATCCCTCACACTGGATCCGTACCGATAGATCCTGAGGTTGGCAAAATCTGGTAGCGTCTCGGCGCAATCGCGACCAACTGCTGTCTCCATTGGGTCGTATCGGTCGGCTCGCTGGGCGCAATTGGGTCGGTATCACACCTGGCTACCGAATTGCGGACTTAACTTTTGTCGCTGGAAGATAGATATGAATGCTGAGGAGCCGAGGCAACGTTGATTGAGTTCAGCATGGCTGCGCTTCAACTCCATCGAGATGTATTGCCTTCAGATCCGGGGGCTCGCTCTCCTCGTGAGAGTGGTCCCGCCGCGCACTACCGCTCCCAGCTGTTACAAACGGGCGTTCGGGCGTAACGCGCGCTGAACAGATGGCGGCATCGAGCGTTAGGCTTTGCGCGATGCTTTCGAACGTTCCAATGCGGAAAGATCACTGGTCCCAGTGGTCGGCTGAAGTCCAACTATCCCAATCAAGCCCACTCCCATTCAGCCTGAGGCACTCAATACGTACACCCTGTATCGTCCGGCAGCTGATTACAATGCGGTGCTGCCTCATTCTCCCGATAGACTAGCAAGCTCGCCTAGCAGCAGGTCCTTACAGGCCGTCGTAGAAATAGCAGCAAGGACAGCTCGGCCCGGTACGGTCCGCCCGAAGTAGCGGTTCAGTTTACCCCAATAGTAATCAGCTCGTGTCCTTACAATCGGTTGCTCGCGGTAAGCTGCTCCGCCGAACAGATAGATGAGTTGCTGACCGGCAGCAATCCCTTCCAGAAGTGACTGCTGCCAGCCTTGAGGCATGACCTCGGTTATTGAAACTTTGCAATCCCCTGCAGTTCCGTTCACCCAAGCCAAGTCATCCCCAGGGGTGACCTCGGTCACTTGGAAGCCCTGGTTTCTGAGAAGCGTTGTGACCTCACCAGGAAATATGGCTGTCGCGGTGACAGGAGCAGTGAGGAGCGGGAGGCCAGGGAGCTTGAGGAGTAAGCTTGCCGTCAGCATCAAACCCAACCCGGCGCTGAACATAGGTTGAAAGGTCGATTCGGTTCGCAAACTAGCGTGGGCTGAGAGATGATGTCGGGCACCGAACAGGCAAATCAACAGCATGACCGCAAGGCTCAGCCAGCCTGCTAGTGTCATACCGATAGGGCCATGGATTAGGTCATAATAGCCTGGATAAAATCCGATTAGGCTAACCCGCAGAACATTGATCGCGATTACTGCGGCGCTCGCGAGCCCAACCCACCCGATATCTTGCAGCGAGTCTGGCCGATTGAATGTTTTTGAGATCACTATCCAGCATAAGACCACCAGTGAGACATTGGCGAGGGACGAGCACGCTGGAGCAATCCAGAGATAGCCCGAGCCGTCAGCGAATTGAATCGCATTTCCGATACGGGGTGTGCCCACCAGCCATCCCACAATTGTCGCATCGGCTTGAAGGATTATGTCGCCTATCGCCGCAAACAACAGGCGGGCCCAGAACATCGGCACGGTTAGAGCGAGGAGTATCCAGGCGCCACGTTGAAGGAAGTTGGATCGGGGCGACGTTAGCAGAATGTGAATGGACAGGCCGGAAATAGCCAACCAGCTCAGCGGCGCAACGGGCACAAGAAACGCGAGAAGCGCGCAAGCGGCTATAACTGTGTCAGAGCGCCTCACCCGCTCCTGCGAGCCGCACAGCAGAAGTGCGACTCCGATGACCCAAGCACTCCAGACGATAACGCTGGTATCAAAAGTGTTCGCCAGCGCGGCAGCAATCCCACTCTCTGCCAGCGCGAAGTAAATTCTCTCGATAATGCCATTGGCAAAACCAACCACGATAAGGCCAGCGAAGAGCGCATTGCGTGAGACAAGGGCGGCCAAACCCGCCCCTTCCTGGACTGCAGCGCCTGCATCGGCGAGCTTTGGGCGCGAGGAAAGCCCATCATTGGTCAGCATATCGACGGCCTATTCGGCCTTGTTTCGGCTGCGGTAGCGGCGCACCAAGACATACCCGCCCGCAAGGAGGAGGAACGGCAGTCCAGCCCCGGCAATTGGGCCAGGTGCTCCTTTGTTCGGGCCTCCTGAGTTACCGCCACCATCAGGCCGGCCGCCGTCCCTATGGCGTTCCCACTCCTCGAACCACTTTCCGGCTGCCTGAGCCGGGGTAGCATATACAGCAGTTAGGCCACAGAAAGCAGCTGCATAGATGAGAATATTGTTCGCCCGGGGCATGGAAGTATCCGAGTCAGAGAATTGTTCCCTAGCAACATAATGCAAATATTGAGCGTTGGCACATCACCGATCCAAATGCGCGGGGCTTACTCTGGATTACCTCTGCTGAGAGCAATGATGATTTCGAGCAGTGATGAAGAAAGTACGCGCTCTTGCTGGTGCTAGAGCGATGCCGAATAACAGGTGTGTACGGAGCAAAGAAGGCTGTGCCACGCTGTGATGTTGGAGGGCGACGCTGTTCCGAGGCGATGCGAGTATGTCAGGTCGATGGATGCTCACTGATGCAGCGCTCGTGCAGAACTATAGATCGACTGCCACACAGGTGAAGGTTAATCAGCCGGAGCCCGGCTCAATGGCGCGGGGTCGCTTAGCGATCAGCATCCAACCGAGTTCAGTCCAACGTTGTGCCCACAGCCGCAAACAGCCTGTATAGCCAATCAGGCACGCCATATCAGGATTAGGTACTATTAAGTGACTATCAAGTGTACGGGTACGGTGTCAGCCGGCTGTCCGTCGCGCAGGATCTGGTCCTGCGAAGATATGGAGAGCCAACGCTTGGCATCGCCCACCGACGACACTTGCGGCTACATGCGTGCCTTGGCAAATGTCACGTTCAATGCCGACCCAAAAGATCGATCTCTGATTGACCCGTCGCTTCGTTTATGCAGCTAGCTCACGTGCCGCCGGCGCGTGATCCCGTGGGAGTGTCATCTCGCACAGCCACTTCGGGTTCACAATGCTGCCCTTGATCTCTATCCAGTCAGCCGCGGTCGCGGCGAGCCTCGCGCCTAGGCCTTGCGCCGACCACCGGCGCTCCTGGCGCCGGATCGACCCTGATGAGATCTCCTTCCCGGATCTGCGTGAGTTCAGTAGCCGGGATCTCATTGACACTGCCTGCCTCAGTCCGAAGGATCACAAACGATCGAGATGCACTTGCGGCATTCATACCGCCGGGTGGCCGGCTTACACTTTCGGGGTGCGTCACCTGGTCCTGACTCGCCTCGATTCTCGAACGAAGGACATCAAGATCACGCTTGGTCTGCTGAAGCTCGGACTGTAAGTCGATCTGGCGTTGGTTCTGGATTTCCGGGAGAGCGGCCGTATGTTGGATGACGTTGCTCTCCGCCCGCGTCAAATCTGCTTGCAACGAAGACTTGGTACGTCTGAGTTCCTCTAGCGAGATCTCCATTTCAAGCAAGCGCCCATCCGTCATAATTCCTTTGGATACTAAAGATTTGATGCTTTCATAGCGCCTACTAGTCAAATCAAGCTGATTATCGGTCGTGGCAATCTGGGATCGGACAGCGTCAACCTGACGTTTGGCGGTATCTCTGAGGCGCTCAACCACCTCCAACTGATCTCGGTACTTTTGACGCCGCCTCTCTAGCAGAGCCTCCTCCCGCAGCAGGTCCTCCTTAAGGGTTAGATCCTGATGCGCTGCAAGTTCGGCCGGCAGATCAATTGATCCTTGATCATTCAACTCAGCTTGGAGTCTAGCCTCGCGGATCAGAAGGCTACCCAGCTGTCGCTGCGAAGCTGCGGATTCGACGGCACGATCGCGGTCATCAATCTCCGCTCGGAAAAAGCCCCCGGCCACACTAACCGCGTGGAGAACCGTCATTCCGCTTCGAAAACGGTACGCGCCGGGCTGATCAACGTCTCCCGCAACATAGATCATGGGAGGTTCCTGCTCAGGCGCTGGGCTTAGCATCACGGTCAGGTTAAGAGTATCTTTGAAATATTCCTGAAGCCGTTGCTTCAAGGCCGCCTCAAGCTCCTCGGGCGCCAAGCCCTCTGCTTGCATATGACCAGCAAGCGGCATCGAAATGCGGCCGTCGGGCCTGACTACGATCTGGCGGTTGAGGGCCTGCTGCTGCGCGACCCAGACTTCAACGAGATCCCCGGCCTTGAACCGATATGAAGACGTTTGCGCCGCCGCGCTGACGACCCATAGACTAAAGCATAGAGAAGCGGCGCATAGCATCAAGAGCAATCCCGCTATTGGGGAAAAGTGTCGCAAGCACCTTTGGAGTGAGGAGAAACCTCCATTCGCAACCGGATTTGCTTTTAAGGAAGCGAGTGCGAAGGCGTGGAGCCGTTGGAGTTCGCAGAGATCGGCAGCACGTGCAAAAAGATGTTCAATCTGATCTGGTCCACGATCGGATGTGACAGACACGACATCTCTCCGCATTTTCTTATCCTATTTTGCAAAGAGCCCCAACGGGAACTCTACACACTCTAGTTGCCAGCGCACGCCGCACAACCACTGTAATGTTGGGCTATGATCTTTCTTCTCTCGGCTTTGCGAGCTGCCTCTCACCTCGGGAGCCGGAGGAGAACTTCCAAAGCTCCTTGTGCAATTCACGGCTCCTTTATGTGCTAGGCAATTCGGCTGCAGTGTGATGAAGCTAAGGACTTTCACTCATGATTTTCCAGATCTTTATGTGAAGTTTACTGTATTCGAACTCATCCACAGCAGACGAACGACTGCGAGAACACCCTGTTGATGTCGAAAGGAGGCGCGCATGGACTAATCCGGCGCCGGATACCAGTACCTGCGATCATGAGCGGCATTGTAGTACAATGGATTATCGTCGTCGTCCCGAGACAGCCGGTAGCGCCAGCGGACAACGTGCTGTAGCCACTTCGCATAAGCCCGAACCGCGCTTCCCTCCGGACGCCAATAAGTGTCGCGCATATATGACCAGAATGTATATACGAATTCGCCGGTGATGAACGCGCGGCACGCCTCCAGAGAATTTGCGCGTATTTCTTCGGCATGCTTAGTGGTGAAAGCCCATGCTATGGTCTGCAGAATTTTGGCTTGCTCACCGTCAACGTCGGGCGGCGCCCAGGCTCCCACAGGAGAGCGTTGGTACACTACCGCGTAACTCACAAGAGCTGCGTAATATGAGCCGAGAGGCGTCAGATGTACGTCATCTCGAAACAGGCGATCTAATGTCTGCCGCACACTTGTCCCGGTAAGGCCCGGCAGGCCATTGCTGTGCGTTGCTCGTTCCACGAGAGCTGCGAGAGCAACCGCCACCGGCAGCGACGAGATTCGATCAGTACGTCCTTCGGCAGCCAACGACCGATTGATCCTTGCAGCCACACATTGCCATGCCTGGAACGCTTCCCGCTCATAGGCGATCCACCGGCTAGGATTGTCCTTATCATTCAGGCTGATCCAGGAATGATACAGATAGGTGGTTGCCTGTGGGTTTCCATCAATGAGCCGATCATGAAAATGTCGAAGATAGCGGACAGTGTCATTCCAGATCAGGGAGCCAAGTAGTGTGTGCTGTTCCGTAATGATTAACGCGTCGTACCGATCGCTGCCAATGGTTTGCGGTCGGCGCAGCTCATCAATGACATTCAAGCCTCGCCCATCCCGGTTCTCCCCCTCGTGGTAACCGGCCCACCCCATCTCACCAGCGCCGCGCCCTCGGACACGCTCGCGAATGGAAGAGCCGAACAGGTTTTGCTGGTTCCAAACGGTGGGCGTGTCGAGACTTCCGGCGATAGCCGCAAGGTAATCCGGGAACGGGTGGTCTGTAAGGCTATGCCCCGATACGAAGATCCGGGCGGCCTGTCGTGGCGTCGCTGTCTGGTCCACCGTTATTTGGGGGCCGCGGGTTGGCAGGTTCGCGTCACAGCCAGCTTGGCACGTTTGGATTGCAGCCGTAGTCATCGCGAGTGCGATAGCTCCGCATTGCGATGTCTTCCTTGCTTTCTCCAGCACACGCTCGCCGTGCAAACGGCCCCTTCGCAATAGCCAATTAGATGGAGGCACAAGGAGAGAATCCACATGTCACCCTGAATTGTATCGAACAGATGCTTCGAGAGTAGGGCTCCAAGCACCCAGTTGCCCAGTTAGGAATAAGGACAGGCCGGAGGAAAATATGGGGTAATTTACACTGTGATCCAAGGCTGCCAAATTTTGGGGGGTCAAGTTGCCAAGCGAGCATGAAACAACGAACAAATAAGGTTGGTTGGCTGAGGGAGCCTCTGATTCTGTGCCAAGCTGCCGAAGTACGACAACCTGCCTGGAATTGGGCATGCACTCCGAGGCATCGCTCGAGCGGTTAGTGAACGTGCAATGGAAAATCCCATACTTACGGCTGCGGCCACACTGGTGTGTCTTCCGTCGGTGACGCTTGCGGTCGAGATCCTGGCGGCCTCTACCCTGAGGCCCCCCCTCAGGCTCCCTGCCCGCTCGGGCCGGATTGGGACCATCGCGGTCCTCGTGCCGGCCCACAGCGAACCGTTGAACTGGGGGGTTTTAAACCGTCGGAACCTAGTGTCACATTTAATGGGGTATAAAAGGAGGCCGGACAGGAATAAGGATTGACCCGTTGACCCACGAACCTCGGGATGAGAGCTTCGTAGACAAGCTATGTTAAGTCCCACTGTACACCTAAGAGAGGAACACGGAGGTAGATTAACCGATAACGCTTCCCCGGCAAACGTGCCGCTCGCACACGACCTCTTTCGTTCCTTCTGTAGCGTTACGCCTCGATAGCGTGAGCGCTACTGATGCCGAC
>NZ_JBVVAK010000054.1:0-45169 GCF_055792825.1 Microvirga sp. GN3 | reverse complement strand
GAGGCCGTGGTCATCATCGATGCCGATTGCCGCGTGGCGCCAGGCTCCATCCTCACCCTGGCCGAGGCCGCCCTTGCAGCCGGCCGGCCAACCCAGGCATTCTATGCCATGAAGGCGCCGCCACTAAGCCCGCGGCGGCGTGTCCAGGAGTTCGCCTGGGTTCTCAAGAACCATGTGCGCCCGCTTGGCTTGGCCAGGCTCGGGCTGCCGTGCCAGCTCATGGGCACCGGCATGGCCTTTCCCTGGCAGGCGCTCACAGCGGTGGATCTGGCCAGCGGCCATCTGGTGGAGGACGTCAAGCTTGGGCTCGATCTCGCCGCGCGCGGCTGGCCTCCCCTGTTCTGCCCCTCCGCTTATATCGAGAGCACCTTCCCGACCTCGGAGGCCGGCATCATCACCCAGCGGCAGCGCTGGGAGATCGGCTCGACCCGCACCCTCGTGCAGGAGGGGCCGCAGGCGCTCTGGCGCGGGCTCCGCACCGGCAACCGGGATCTCGCGGCGCTGGCATTCGACATTCTGGTGCCCCCATTGAGTGTGCTGGGCGGCGCGATCGGGCTGGTCTGGCTGGCCTGTGCGGCTGCGGCCCTGGCCGGGCAGAGCAGCTTGCCTCTGGCGCTGGCAACCGCGGCAGGGCTTCTCACCACTATGGGCATCGCGCTCGCCTGGGCGCGGTTCGGGCGCCAGATCATCGCCGCGCGGGACAGCCGGGAGCTGGCGGGGTATCTGATCCAAAAGGTGCAGATCTACCTGCGACGTCCACGCCATCCCTCACATTGGATCCGTACCGATAGATCGTAATCCAGTCTGTTGATACATTCCTACGCCATTGTTGACGTCAGCTCGCCCAACTTGAAGACTGTCCGAGGATTTCCGAAGAGGCGAGCGTCGGGGCTTCACCGGATCAGGGCGTAGCGTATTCCTTAGGAAACCTTCAACGCAAGACGAAGTCCGTCAGACATAGTGGGGAACAGAAACCCATAGGATCTTGCCAATTCCATCAGGCGATAAAGCTCCTCCTGTGTGCACCCGTAATCGGTCGGATCCGGGCTGATGTCATGGGTGAAGACGACGAGCCAACCCTTGCGAGCAGCGACCTGCTCGACAACCAAGGGCCAATCAAAGCGCCCTCTTCGATGTCGCTCCAGCCCCAGTGCTGGAACGAGGGACCGATCTGAAACCGAAGCGCACCATTGATGGTTTATCCCACGGCAAGTCTCATATCGGCGCATGAGCATCCGGCGCGATGAGAGCGACGCGTGTCCATACGGATAGGCAAATGTCTTTGGCTCGTATTCCTTGAGGATCTTCCGAAGTGCAGCGGTGTTCTTCTCGACGGAGTCCTGCACTCTGGCTACGTCGTGAATAATGCAACTCTCATGATAGTAGGTATGGCAGCCGATCTCATGCTGGTGTTCTGCAACTTCGACCAAGTCATCTCCGGTGAAGAATGCCACATTACCGTCCCTTTGGCATCGGAACGATTCGCTGGCATAGAACGTGGCTCGCGCATTGTAGTCCTGGAGGAGCGCTTTGCTCTCAAGCCACGCACTTCTTGGAAAATCATCGAAGGTGAGGCTGAGCAGCGGCCGATCAGGCGCCACTCGAAACGGTGCGAGATTGAGGAACTCGGCCCCCTTCTTGAGGAGTCTTTGGCTGAGGCTTAGTTCCACTCTTCTATCCATCCGAGAGCCCTATTCCTGCTTGGGGACAAGCACCGGCTGAGTCGGGCAGGATGCGACGGGCATCACTCAGGATTACCTGTTCAAGAATTAACTTCAATAAGCTGAAAATAGGAAAGCGTGCCCGATTCTTGATAGGTAACGAGACTCTGAAGTAGTACCGCCAAGACCGAACGACATCGTACTAAGATTTCCGAGGCCCCAGCCTCGCTGTGTCAGAGGCGCGGGTAGGAATTGGGGTTCCTGCCACAGGCGCTACGCAATCAGTGGCAGAATGCGAGGAACCTCTTATCAGTGAACGGGTGGCGCGGACCAAATCAGACTGTTGGCTTGGAAGAGATTATGGAGATTCTCGCCAGTTTGGCGTTGTAACTCGCCTGTCCGCTTGTAACATGTAGGCGTTACTTGCCACCCGTGCGCCAGAGGAAGGAGCTGCATGGCCAATGCATCGGAGATAGTAACTGACCCCAGATCCGTCATCGACGAGGTTTGGGATGTCATCGTCGTCGGCACGGGCATGGGTGGCGCAACGATAGGCTATAGGCTGGCGAAGAGCGGACACCGTGTTCTCTTCATCGAGAAAGGCAAAGCAAACTTCACCGGGCCAGAGTCGATGGACGCCGATGTTGAGGATACTGAACAGCGACTTGCCTCCGCCTATTGGCCCAAGCGCATTACTACGGAGATCGATGGCAGAAAAAGTCATATCTTCGCCCCGCTCGGATGTGGAGCAGGCGGATCCTCTATCCTTTATGCTGCCACTCTCGAACGGTTTGAACGAAGTGATATCGAGAGCACCGAGGAATTGCCTCACCCAACTGGAGGCTGGCCGACCTCATGGAGGGAGATAGTCAGATACTATGAGGAGGCTGAGCGCCTTTATCGCGTTGTGGGAACATCCGACCCATTGTCGTCTCAGCCATGGGCAAACCTTCCTCCCCCGCCTCACGCCAGTGCAGTCGACAATCATTTTATGCAGGCTTTTACGGAGGCGGGGCTCCACCCTTACCGACTTCACGTCGGCTTTGGCTACAAGCCCGGCTGCACTGAATGCGGCGGTAAGCGCTGCGAACGCGACTGCAGGAGCGATGCACGCTCAGCGTGCCTAATGCCTGCCCTGCGGACGGGCCGTACCGTGTTGCTGGCTGAATGCGAAGTGACACGCTTAGAAGCCGGGCCTCGGCAGATTGAGGCAGCGGTCTGCGAGTACAGGGGCAATGTTTACCGACTGCGAGGGCGCATATTTGTCCTGGCTGCGGGCGCCTATCACAGTCCGGCGATACTCCTCCGGTCAAGAAGCTATACCTGGCCAGAGGGAGTTGCCAACGGATCAGGATTGGTTGGCGTCAACCTGATGTTGCATGCAAACGAGTGGTTTGCCATCTGGCCAGGGCGGAAGATATCGACCACGGGCCCCCGTAGAACAATTGGTCTGCGCGACTTCTATGTTTGGAATAGTACGCGGCTCGGTATGCTCCAGTCGACAGGATTGTCGGCTGGGTTTAGTGAAGTATATAGCTACCTAATCAGCTGGTTTGATCGAAGCCGCATCCGGCGTCTGGCCCCACTGCGCCAGTTCCTCCGCATTCCGGCGAAGATCGGCGCATTCCTGTTCGGGCGAGCGACAGTCTTCACAATGATCGTCGAGGATCTACCTCGTGCCGAGAACCGGGTCATTCTGGACCCTACAGATCCAGGAGGCATTCGCGTCATCTACAATATTCCTGATGAACTGCTGAAGCGGACACGGTGCGCCCGGTCTCTCCTTAAGGCGGCGCTTGGGCGCCTCCGCGTCTTGTCCCTTCAGTTTGACGTGCAGCTCAACTACGGCCATCCCTGTGGCACCTGCCGCTTCGGCCACGATCCTGCCACGAGTGTGCTTGACCGCAACTGCAAGGCCCATGAACTGGATAATCTCTACGTTGTCGATGCGTCATTCATGCCCACCAGCGGTGGTGCCAATCCTAGTCTCACGATCGCCGCCAATGCACTGCGGGTTGGCTCTATACTCAGCGAGCGCCTGAAAGAAGCTGCCCTGTCAGTTCCGATCTAGGTAGGGGACTCATCCAAGCCATTGAGTAATCGTCGCGACGAGTGCGATCGCGGCGAGATAGTTGATGGCCAGCCGGTCGTATCGGGTTGCGATGCGCTTCCAGTTCTTGAGCCGTCCGAACATCCGCTCGATAGTCTGAACGCAAATGACAAAACCGAGTGGCTTCACCGGCAGGGCTGGTCGGAATGGCATAGCGGATCTCGACCTGCCCGTCAGTGACGATGACCCGCACCACCAGCCACTCGATCAATTGCCGCTTCTGCTCCCAAGTCGCCTGCTCAAGCCCGGCCCGCACCCGGCGGCAGAACTCGTCGATGCTCAGGCTCAAGCGTGCAATCTCGGTCTGGCGATCCACCTGGGTCTCCAGTTGCCGCATCTGGGTTTCGAGGGCCTCTTTGGCCTGATCCAAATCACGCCTGCGCCGCCGGAACTCCTCAAGTCCAAGCACGCCGGCCAGATAGGCCTCCGTGAGCCGCTCGATCTGCTGCTGAAGATGGGTCTGGCCGCGCCAGAGCACCTCCCGGCGCGCCTGCAGTTCCTGGGGCAGCCAATGTCCCCCATGCGCCCGCTCCAGGGCAAACCGGATCGACTCCGGATGGGTGAGCACCTGACATAAGTCGCTCCAGACGAGGTCATCAACTTGCTCGGCCGGGATGAAGCGGGAGGGGCATCGGGTCTCCCGATAGGACTGCCGCGCCGACTGCTTGCCGCGGCAGCAATAGTAACCGTAGCCGGATGGCAAGCTGCGGCCCAAACACGACAAACCACATATCCCACAGCTGACAAGGGCGCGCAGCAGATAGCGATGGGCCGTGTTGTTGCGGCGGGCAAATTGTCGGTTCTGGGCGATCTTGGTCTGCACGCGATCAAATTGCTCCTGTGTGACGATCGCCGGAACTTGCGCCACGGCGATCCACTCCTCCGGCGGGCGCACGCGGTAGGGGGCAGCCTGAATGCGACCAGCATACACCTGTCCGGCGTAGACGGGGTTGGTCAAAATGGCCCGTAGGGTCGTCACGTTCCAGCGCCCCTGCACCCGCGGCGGCGGCACGGCATCCTGCTGCAGCTTCTTGGCAAGCCCGAAGAGACTGTGGGCCTCGTCCGCGTACCAGCCATACATCTCGGCCACCGCGGCAGCTTCAGCCCGATCGAGCCGGACTCCGGCCGGATCCCGCGGTCGCTCGGGACCCACCCGATAGCCGTAGGGTGGGCGCGTCCACGGCAGCAGGATTCCGGCCTGCAGCTTGCGCAAGCGACTCCGGCGCATCCGTTCGGCAATCAAGCTGCGCTCGTACTCGGCCACGGCTCCACGAATCTGCAGCAGGAGTTGATCGTGCGGATCCTGGCTCATCGGCCGGTCGAGGAACTCGACCTCACAGCCTGTGGCGGTGATCTCCTCGAGCAGGAGGACTTGATGCACATAATTGCGCGCGAGCCGGTCTGGCGCCGTGATCAGAACCCGATCGAGTTCGCGCAGAGCCGCACGGTCTCGCAGCCGCTCCAGACCGGGCCGGGTGAGCTTGGCGCCGCTATAGCCATCATCGCGGAAGATGTGCTCCGGGGCGACGCTCCACCCCTGTTGAAGGGCGTGAGCCTGCAGGCGATCAATTTGTTGAGCCAGGCCGTCGGCCTGCGCCTGGCGCTGGGTGGAGACCCGCGCATAGATCCCAGTCCTCATGGTTCACCTCCCGTGCGGAAGGCTCGGGGCCGGCCGGGACCGCGGCGTCTTGGGACACCTGCGTCCATGCCATCAATTGCTGATAGGTCCGGTCCCACCGGCGCTGCCCGTCCGGATGAGGCTGGCATGTCCGGTGCATCCGCCACTCCCTCATCGTTGCCTCCTGTCGCAGACAAGTTCGGCAACGAAGGGCAACCCGACGAACAGGCCCGGCGCAAGTGCAACGGCATCCGCCACCAACTCAACCTGAGCTGTCCGAAGCGACTTAGGCAGAATTTGTCATTTGTGATCAGACCATCTCGATCAGGTTGCGCCGGCGATAGGCTGTGCGATCAAGCGGATACGGCACGGTGCGGCTGGCCGAGGAGGGAATGACCGCCTTGATATGGCGCTCCTTGAGCCAGCCACGCAGGCTGTCTACGTCGTAAGCTTTGTCGCCGATCAGGCGCTTGGGCTGGGTGACCGCGCTGAGCAGCGGCAGAGCCATGCTGATGTCGGCGACATTGCCGGGCGTCAGCGCGCGCGATGGGACTATCAGGAATTTCGTATGGGGCCCTTACGATGATCTGGGAGGAGACATCGGATGGCACGCCGCAAGGAACCCCGGATTCCCGACCACCTGCTCGATCTGCGTATTCCAGGGATGGTGATCGGCGGTTCCAGATGATCATGATCACTCGTTCTGGTGATCGTGATCACCGTCAGCGTTGACCTGGTGGTCCGCTGAGCGGGAATGAAGCGGTCAGTACTGCTGGCTGGCGCTGACTCCCAATCGGCCTTTGCCAAGGATGGATTGCTCGATGAGTTGAAGACGGCGCTCGCCGAAAGCGCCTCGAATGCCGAGATGGACCAACATCTCGAGCAGGAGAATGAGGTCAGCAACACCCGCAACGGCTATGGCCGCAAGAGCGTGCTCACCGACACCGGCAGAATCGACCTGGAGATCCCGCGCGATCGCCTGGCGACCTTCGATCCGCAGCTGATTGCCAAGTACCAGCGGCGCTTCCCCGGTTTCGATGAGAAGATCGTGTCGATGTACGCCCGTGGCATGAGCGTGCGCGAGATCCAGGGCTACCTGCGCGATCTCTATGGCATCGAGGTCTCGCCGGATCTGGTCAGTGCGGTCACCGATGTGGTGCTGGAAGAGATCTCGGAGTGGCAGAACCGCCCCTTGGAGGTCCTCTATGCCCTGGTCTTCTTCGACGTCCTCCGGATCAAGGATCCGCTCGTCGCTGGCTTTCGTGGCCTACAAGGACCGCAGAGCCGTCGCGGGAGCCTTGAAGGAGATCTATCGGGCCAAGGATGCCGAGGCCGGCCAAGCGGCCCTGGATGAGTTTGCGACATCACTCTGGGGCCGCAAGTACGAGGCCATCGCGGCCGCCTGGCGGCGCAACTGGGCGGCGGTGATCCCGTTCTTTGCCTTCCCCGACGAGGTGCGCCGGATCATCTACACCACCAACGCCATTGAGGCGCTCAATGCCAAACTGCGCCGGGCGGTGCGGGCCCGCGGCCACTTTCCCACCGACGAGAGTGCGATCAAGCTGTTGTTCCTGGTCTTGAGGCAGACGCTTAAATGAGTGGAAGATGCCGCCCCGCGAATGGGGCATGGCGAAAGCCCAGTTCGCCATTCTCTTCGATGGCCGCTTCAGGCTGGGATGATGAAGCCGGCCCTTACACGGAAATTCCAGCAGTCCCAACGCGATCGTTCGGCCGCAATCATCGGCCAGGCAATGGATCTTCGAGGCGCGCCCGCCACTGAGCGATGTGCCTTCACGTGCGAGGTGTCGATCAGCAACTTCTGCGGCACGCGGTCGGAGGCGGCCACCCGCTCAAACAGACGCTGCTACAATCCTCGTTGCGACCACCTGTTGTAGCGGTTGTAGACTGTGGTGGCGGGACCATGCTCGGGCGGCACGTCCCGCCAGCGGCAGGTGTAGTTCTAACGCATGCCAAGCTTTGTCAGATAACTAAAACAGGCACGCCATAGCACTCCTCCTGATCAGCCAAACTCACTCAGGAGGATAAAACCTAAATTGCGCCAAGAGTTTGCATGAGTTCCCTACCTAGTCAGGTTAGCGACCGGATCATGCATATACTGCCTTAGTGCCTCCCATTTCGGGGCGGTGGTAGGGTTTTGCCCCTCCGTCTCGAACAATCCCCAGCTCCCCCACTTGCTGTATTTTCCCATGGAACTGAAGACGACGTAGAGGTCCCCGCCGGCATTGCTCCAGGCCTTCAGGTGGGTCAGGTAAAGGTCTTTCATGCGCGGATCACGGTTCGCTGCATGGAAAAGCCCTTCGAGCTTCGAGTTGTTCTCGGCGCCACCATACCCAACCAGATGCTGCCCTCCCTCGTACGCGACCAGCCGAAGATTCATTGCCCGTGCGACCGCAGCTTGGGCTTTGATCATCTCCTTGTTTTCATTCGCGACCTCCCGGCCAAGGGCTTGGATGATCTTATCAATCGACCATCCAGAGACATCTTCCTGTCGCGCTGGATCTCCAAGTGAATTTCCAAAGTACGGAGCGACGGCGAGAACATCTGCGTAACGCCGTGCCTCTTTCCAACTGAGCACGGTTTCGCTGGTCCATGGATTCGGAGCCTGAGCCGCATACACGCCCAGGATCCGAGGCGACTGCTCACCGAACACGTCCTCCCATATCCTCACCACTTCCGTCGTCCTCTGGGAGTAGTAACGGAGCTGCGCCTCAAAGTCGTTTCCAGAGAGCTTGAGCTCCTTTCCCCGTTGAGCCGCATAGCGTGACTGCTCGAAGATGCTGTTCCAGACCTCGTTCGAGTACTCGACGTAGACAGGCAGCGTCGAGTCCAGCCCGTTCTTCACCTGCTCGGCAAAGCGACGGACGTAATCGTCATCGGCCAGATGAGGCATGTTGAACCAGGGAGCGGCTTTTAGGATGTTGGACAGTTCAATCATGTATTCAAGAGGCACGCCGCTCTCGACAGCATCGGTCGCAAGTGTGAACTGCCCCTTACGCGGCCTCTCCTCCCACCTGCTGACCTTTGAATTGTTGGTCTGCATCCAGTCCATGAACCGGAGCACGGACATGCCCGCCCAGCGGTCCAGAAAGGGCCTGCGAAAGGTACTGGGATTCGCCTCGGCCTCAGGCTCATACATACGGATGTTGCGTAGTGGATTCTGCGGATTCGTCGAGGTCAGGCGACCGACAATCGGACCATGTCCCGTATCCGTGATTACATCCCGACCCGGCGAACGCGTCTCCAGGCGCCCTCCTATGGCGTAGTTCAGGCTGCCCTCGCCATCGTAACGGACAACGAGCCTCTTGGAGAGGTGATTGCGATACGGAGTTTCTAGAAGGAAGCTTTCGAGGACCATACCGCTAGGGACAGCCATCGGATAATGGGTTTCGGTCAATGGAGGCAAGGGAGCGTTCCAAGTAAATGGCTGTCCGATCGGCTGGGCGCGCCATCGCGAAGCGCTCAACACCAGATTGGTGAAGGGTTGCTCCGTCGACCAATAGGATAATCCTGTGAGATTGATGCCGAGCGGAACCTTCCTGGACTGCGCATATGAGTCCGTTGTGAAGCAGGCAGCAACGACGGTGACCACCCTGATCCAAAGGCGCAACCGACTCGTGAGAAACTCCGAAAGAATGTCTCCGGAGCCTAGACGCTGGAACCTTGCCCGCAGGTGACCGGCCAAGCCACCGGGTAACCGTCGATTCCCGCACGTTCCTGTCCAAAGCCCCTGCCTCTCTTGAAGAGATCTACGTCGATGAAACATTCCTTGTTCTCCTGAGATGCTCTTTGGTCGTAGGGAGTCACGCCGTTGCCATGGAATCCCAAATTCTCTGGTCCGATGCCCATGCGGCAACTAGGTGCCAGTCGCAACCCGCGCCCATATCGCCACGTCTCGCTCAAGGCAGACCACCTCCGCATCAGCTGCCGAACCGGCAGCTTCACGAGCATGAGGAGATTGAAAGTACTTGCGCTGATCGCTTTGGTGCGGACCTGACTTCCTCACCCGGATTCGGATGGTTCCGTCATTGGCGCCATGTTCAGCTTCAGCGGCATGGCTCCAGCTCGGGTCCTACCGGCTCCCGGCTCAGGCCGTTCCGTGGCTCACCCAAGGCATAGTGCAACATCCACTCGACCCGCTTGTCGAGCCACGCCCGTTGTGTGTTCTTGCGTGCAAAATCGCCAGCTCTCATAGCCAGGTCAGCCAGTTTTTCGCGATTTTGACCGAGCTCCGCAATCCTCCTCGCCAGATCCGCAGGATTCGGCCATTGCGCCAGCACGACAGCGCCACTGTGCTTTGCAAGTGTCTGGAAGTAAGGCATATCGAACGCGACGATCGGGATTCCGCGGGCCATGGCATCGAAGGCTGCCCGGGGCGTATCCTCGATCAGGGGTGTCGCTATGGCGATATCGGCCTCACGCAGCTTCTCGAACAGCTCCGTTCCGTAGCTGACCTGCCGGCAGAAAGACACGTGATCTTCAAGTTGCGCCTCCGCCACCTGCTTCTGCAACTCCGACAGACAGGGACCGTCTCCGATTATGGAGAGTCGCACGTCCGCTGCTGCCAGGCGGGCCAAACGTACGGCTTCGATGGCACGATCAATCCCCTTAGTCGAGACCAGCCGCCCGAAGTATACTGCCTGAAGGGGTCGGTTCCGGTCACGAAGGTGCGCCAATCGCCTGGACAGATCTTCAGCCGAGAGGACATGTTCATCGGAGTGAGCGGTATCGAAGAAGTCCTTGACGTGAGGCTGCCCCCTACCGAAATCCTGCACCATCCGGCTGCTTTTAAGCATCACCAAAGAGCAGAAGCGTGGTGCGGACCAGACCTGCAGCCACTTCAGGGGCTCGTAAAACAGCCGATTGACCAGATAGGTTCTTAGATTCCAAGTGCCGAGACGATACATGTCTCTGGCGTGCTGCCGGAAGTCTATGTCGACCACGAAAATGATCGGAATGCGGGTCCGCAGTGCCGCCAGGTTGACCATCGCCATCAGTGGCCGCCAAATATCGCTCGACATTCCTGAATGAACGACGCTGGCTCCGGAAATCGCCAATTTGATCCTCCTCCACAAGGGGCCGGCATGGCTGAACCAGAAGGCTTTCGCCGATGCAGAAACTGGATAGGCGGGAATGAACAAAATCCCGTCGCCCTCCAGTGAGACCATTCCCAGGTGATGCTTCTGAGACGCGTAGTCCGCTCCGCTCAGGTGGGGAGCAATCAGCACCAACCGCCTGAACCGTTGCCCTATGGATCTCTTCAACTCCCGGAGATGCTCCGCAAAGGCACTTTCGATCGCGAAACTTGTCTCAGATATTGCATATGCAGGCGCCTGAACCGCCACGACATAATCTGCGTAATCGGCTGTCTCCGAGGGCGACATGCGCGGCTAACCTTTCACGTGTGACTAAGGAGCTGTATGATTACTCTGTACCTGCGAGCATCCATCCAATCAGAATTCATTCTTTCACGTCAAGAACTCCCACTTCGGTACCTCAATTTCCACCCGCGATTGAGAGATATCCTGTTAATCTAGGCGCAGGCGCTCGCAGAGTTCGAGCGGATCTCGGATCCAGAGGCCTACTTGCTGGATCATCCTCTGACGGCACAATGCCGGGCCGATGACCTTCGCGAAGTCTAAAGCCTGTACCGGGCGGGCTCCATGGTCGATGACAAAGTCGACACGGTAGAGCTCGCCTTTTCAGAGCAGTGCTGGGAAGTCGCTTCGCCTGCGCCGGCCGGCGTCGTTCTTCGTCCGGGGCTTCGCAGCAGGCCGATACTTAGCCCCGCGAATATCCAATAAATATAGGGGATGAACGAGATGCTGCTGACGGTCACAATCGTAAATAGGATGGCAATCAGGGTGGCAAACAATGCCGGGAGACTCAGTGCCGACGATGAGATGGCCTCGAGCGACAAGCCCAATCGAATGACCAACGTTGCGAAAAAGATGACGAACCCGCTAAGGCCCAACAGGCCAAATTTGAGGGCTATCTGGAGATAGGTATTCGTGACATCGATGATGCCCTGCCCTTGGAGCATCTCCTGCATCTCTGCCGTCTGGGTATAGTCCGGCACCCCAGTCAGAGGACTCCGCTGAATTACCGCCACAGCGTTGTCAATGAGCTTGTTTCGATACTCCACGCTGCCAGGTTCGACGGATCCAACAAACGGCAGCAGCCGCAAAATTCGGTCCCCACTTGGAGTAAGCAGAACAGGCAACATGCAGATGCCTACGCACAGGATCTTGCCGACATTCTTCAACCTGTGCGGACTCGTCATGACGAGGACGAGGACCATGATGACGGTTCCAAGCCACGGTCCCCGGGAAAGGCTGGACGCGAGCCCACCGATCAGGAGAAAGAGAGCCAACCACGCGCCACGCTTATCCGGCACCCGAATCCAGATGGCAAGCAGGCAGCCAAGAGCAACCATGAGGGTGTACCCGAGTGCTATGGGTTGAGCGGTGCTGGCGGTCGCGCGCAGCATACCGTCCCGTTCGACGTACGGAGTGAGCAGTTCGATACCCCAGCTCGTCGGAACAGAAGGGTAGAGCAGCCAACTCTTCGAAACCTCGAAAATACCAACCATGGCGAGGGGAAGGGCAGCAACGACGAACGCCGCCAAGACGATGCGCGCCTCCTCCGTACCTCGCACTGCGCGGCTGACGGCAAAATAGGGAATTCCTATCGTCAGCGTATAGACCACCGCTACACGAAGAACAGCGGTTACCGACGCGTCCCGGAAGGTCAGAACTGTTTGGACGAGAATAAAGGCGATGATGGCATAGTCGCAGATCTTGCCGACATTGGCCGTCTGGGAGATCGACCGCCGCGCTTTGGATGACGATGTGAGGATGGGGACGAGCAGAAGAACCGTCAGAACCTGAGCATGGTCGAGCGCGATGAGTTGGTTCACGATCCCGAAGCCGTCGATGTCGACCTGGACGATTGGAACCGCAGATAGCAGCACGATGAAAAGCCCGACCTTGTTGCCCCGCGAGCGGACATACAGACATATGACAATCAGAGCGGCGATGAATACGAAAAAGTTGCCTGAAAGAAAGGCGGCAGCCGTGCAACAGAGCCAGCTGTTACGCCAAAGCCTGAACTCCTTGTCGGAGATGAAAGGAACAGCGACCCTCCGAGCCATGTAGAAGGCTGGCAATGATAGAACAAGAACATAAAGCAGACTTTTGATATTCTCCGACATTCCGAAGTCCATTCCTCGTCAAGGGGACCGACCGCCTGCCACCCCGATCTCGGTCGGGAGCAGTGTCGACCGCAGACGAGTTCAGGAGACGATTGACCTCGGTCTATGACCTCTCCGTTCCAAGCCCGGGCTGTTCCTCGAAACGGATAAGCCGATTGATTGCAGAAAACCGATCTCAGAAACACAGCTACACGGGAGTAATCCGGATTTGTCAGCCGCTTGGGTGGAAGCTCGGCGCCTCCGCCAATATCCACCGATCTCGCTCAGCGCCTTGAAAGCTATTATTCAGAAGAGCGTTACGCCCGTTCTGGATCTCTGAACGCGGCCCGCACCGCCGCGTACAGATACTCCGACAGATCCGCACGCATCCGCGCTAACCCGGAAGATGCTTGGTTTGCCGCGCGGAGCTCTGGTTAACTTACAAGTCGTATCATGCGACTGGACGAAAGCCGACTCCACATGCTCGGTCTGACTGATAACAGCAGAGCTTAAGATATTCCCCCATGCAGCCTGCGCCGGCCACGCAATCTCGTCCTCAATCCAAGGACCCACATCGTGCTGCAGGCAACGTCTCAAGGATAGAGGGTAAAGATGGCTGAACGAGATCGTATTGGGCACCTGATTCCCGAGTTCCCGGGCCAGACCCATATCTTCTTCTGGCGAGAGATGAACGTCCTGCGCGAGCATGTCGACTTGGATCTCGTGTCAACCCGAAGGCCGCCCAGCGGTATTGTCTCACATTCATGGGCATCTGATGCCCAGAAGCGGACTGTCTACCTCGCCGACATGGGATGGGGGCTTGCAGGCGCAGTGTGGGAGATCCTCCGCTCTGGACCCGGCGGGTGGGCTCGGTGCTGGCGTTCCATCAATCGGGCCGGAGGATCTGCCAGGGAGCGATTTCGCCTCGTGACCCTCGCGTTCATCGGGGCAAGACTGGCGCATCTCGGACGTCAGCGAGGCTGGAAGCATTTGCATGTCCACTCCTGTGCCGACTCGGCCAACATCGCCCTGTTCGCATTCCTGCTGTCGGGGCTTCAATACAGCCTTACTCTTCATGGACCCTTAGGCGACTATGGTGGCAATCAAAAGGAGAAATGGCGGCACGCCAGATTCGCTATCGTCATCACCCATCACCTTTTGGAACAGGTGACGAAGACCCTAAAGGGATTCCTCCCGCCCCATGTCAAGATCGCGCCGATGGGTGTCGACCTTGAAACCTTCTCGAGATCAGAACCTTACCAGCCGTGGGACGGGCAAGGGCCTTGCTGCATTTTCAGCTGCGGCCGACTTCATCCAGGCAAAGGACATGCAAGCCTGATCGCGACTGTTGCGGCCTTGCGTTGCAAGGGATTGGACGTGAGGCTCGAGATTGCTGGCGAGGATGAGCAGGGTGGCGGAGGCTACAGGCGAGAGTTGGAGAAGCACATCGCCGGCCTCAAAATGGAAGAACACGTCAAGCTGCTTGGTGCGGTCCGGGAGGCGGAGGTTGTCGCTAGCCTCAAGGCTGCCCATGTCTTCGCCCTCGCCAGCCTGAATGAGCCGCTGGGCGTCGCCGTGATGGAAGCGATGGCCATGGAGGTCCCGGCCGTCGTGGTAGAGTCGGAAGGCGTCAAGGAACTCATAGAGCATGGGAAGAACGGCATCTTGGTGCCGCCGGATCAGCTTGCGGGAGCCATTTTGGGCCTTATGAACGATCGCTCACTGGCGTTTCGGCTGTCGTGTGCAGGACGGGAAACAATTTCCCAGAGCTTTCAAAGCCGGCGCAGCGCGGACCTTCAGCTTGAGCTCATTTTGAAGAATGTCGTGCGGGATGAGAATAGGCACTTCGTTCAAGGTTGTGCGTAGCAGCCTCGTCTGTCGTATCGCTTCTGCAGCAGAGGACAGCTACTGGAATCTTTCGCCGATCTAGAGAGTGTATGGAGATTTAAGTGGCTGCATGAGCTAATCTTTTGGTCATTAGGCGGTACATGGCAGGATAGATCCACGTCTCAGTGTGGCTGGCAGGCCCTCCCAATCCTTGGCTAGGCGGCGGTTGCGCATGAGCCACGCAAAGATGCGCTCGATAATCCAGCCCTGAGGCAAAACAGAAAATCTGGTTGGCATTCTCCGCCGCGCAGGATGTAGAGGACGGCATTCAGCACCCGCCTCAGATTGTGCTTGCGAGGGCGCCCGCAGCGGGTTGCGGGGGCAAGTAGCGGCGCAAAGATGGTCCACTCCGCATCACTCAGGTCCGGTGTCATAGCATGGAGCTGTAATGCCTCTTCAGATGGGTCCAACCTAAATTTCCAGACACTCTCTAACTGCATCCGGATCTGACTCAGGATAAGGACGGCGCGATAGGGCGAACTCTCCGCTAAGAGGCTGGTGAGCAATTATCTTTCCCCTTTTTGAGGTGAGGCGCCGGAGCAGGATGCGGCTCATCGCGAGATAGAGCCGCATCTCGCCAGTCTCGATCAGGCGTTCGTAGTTCTTGGCGAGCCGCCGGTTGGTGGTGAGCCAGCTGATCGTTCGTTCAACAACCCACCTTCGCGCGAGCACCTGAAAGTCACTCGGCCGCGCTGGCGGCTCCGCACCCACGCGCATCCAGACGCCGCCGCTCCACCAGTGTTGCGGAATGGACAGCTTCCATCCGAGTGCTCTGCGCAACCAGTCCTTCAGCCCACGATAAGCGGTGTCGGCCCACATCAGCTCGATGGCCGGAAAGAGATGCTGCAAACCCTCCAACAGGAGTTCGGCCCCTGCGCGATCATGGATGTCGGCGGGCTGCACCTTGTTCTTCAGCAGAGTGCCTTGCGTATCAACGAGAAGATGGCGCTTGCGACCCTTCACCTTCTTGGCGCCGTCATAGCCGCGCGGTCCGCCCATCTCAGAAGTCTTGACCGATTGGCTATCGATGATCGCCGCTGTCGGCTGCGGCGCCCGGCCGATCCGACTGCGATAGCTCTCACACAGGGCCTGGGTCACGTGCTCCCAGGTGCCATCCTCGCGCCACTGGGCATAGTGGTAGAAGACGGCACATCGCGGTGGATACTCGTGCGGCAGCATCCGCCATTGCGCCCCGGTGCGCAGCAAATAAAAGATCGCGTCCACGATGCAGCGTAGGGAATGAAACTGTTGCCGCCGGCCGGATGGCTACGGGGGATAAGGGGCGCGAGCAGCGCCTATTAGGCATCAGTGAGATCGCTGGCATAAGGGCAAGCATCCACAGCGCGACTCCTCAACCGCCAACCAGCCCGCATCCGCCTCACAATCCTCATGAAACCTATTCTGAACCAGACACCTGGGCCGAGCAATAAAATTGCTCACCAGCTTCTAATATCAGCTCTCCTTTCACTAGACACATTTCTATGGCACGCCGGATCCACTCCGCCGCAAGAAGCTCCAGATTCTCGTTATCAACGCGTTGCGCTCCCGCGAAACCAGACCCATTTTTGCGCACGATGCTTTAGGCATAGCGTACTGAGTGGCTCACATTCTCAAGAACACGCATTCTTTCTGGCAGATCGAGCCGAAGCGTGGACTGCAGGCCGACTGCGATCTGCTGAGGCAGAAGCAACTTGCTGATGTAGGAGGGGTCCTCATACTGGCTGTCAGTCCACACGGTTTCGCAGAAGCCAATGTTGTCACCGATATGTCCCGCCTGCTCCAGACCAATGACGTGCTCGCAGAACACCCCGTAAAGCATGTATTCGGCCAATGCGGTCGAACGCAATAGGGCCGAGGACCAGCGCTCGGACTGGGTTGTCTCGATATGATCAATGAGCCTCTCGACGCAACTCCTGTTCCAGGGAATGACGGAGCCAATATAGTTGGTGAAAGGCGCATCGGCTGGATTGACTGAAAGAGTTGCCGTTGCGGCCGTAAAGGCTTGGCCATGGAACGGCCAGGACGGGAGAAGGTCAGGCACGCGGAACAGCCGCGTCCGCCCATCCTTCACGAAATTCCCTGAGGTGAACGGCTTCACGAACGCTAGGTCGCTGTCGACGTGAACGATGACTTCATCGGATACCGCCGCCGCAAAGGCGATCTTCATGACTTGTTGAACAATCCAGCCGCCGACTATGGGCCGCACGAGGCTGGTATAGAAATTTCGATGCGGCAGTCCAAGACGCTTCCGGAACGATGCTGCCGGCAGCGGAATACGGTGGAGATTTGAGGGGAGCAATTCCTCCTGAGGGAGGATGATGCGTCGGTTAGACTGAAAGGGCTTGAATTTGCTGGTATCCTTCTTCGGAACGGCCACATAATGGGAAATCCCATCGCCGGCATACTTGTCAATCGTGCCGGCAAGAATCTGGAAGAGCTGCAGATCGCCCTCGTAAGATAATGTCACGAGGCTCACGGAGGTCGAGGAGGTATCTTTGGCACTTGCCTCACCGGAACGATATGGCGACACGTATGACCTCCCTCTACCCGCCGAGATCGCACTTGAACGGCCGACCGGCGAAAACTGCGTTCAATTTCATCGTAATCTTGGGGGAGGAGCATCATACGGCGTGCTATCAGATGCCGCCGTCCCGTTGCTCTCCTTGATCCGCCTTGAAGTCATGCCTAAACTGCTCAGTTAGAAGATCCTTAACGCATGGTGTCCGACCCATCCGAGTCCGGATCCGATCACTAGCGGCGGGAGACCCAGCAAGACCCTCCTCCATCCAAACAATCCGTTGCGTTTCTCGAAATGGATGGCTACCGGCCAGGCAGCAAACTGGGTGGCTACAATAGCAGCGAGAGCGCCGTTGAAGCCGAACGCATGGAACGCCAACGGTACGCCAAAGCAGAGGCATATGGCTCGCGAGGAACTCGCCACCACGTGGTAATGTGCCTGCTCCAAGGCCAGATAGCCCTGTTCGGCCACGATGTAGCGCCCGCCAATGATTCCTAAGGCTAGTATCGACAGCATGAACCCAGCCTCGTCGTACCGGCTGTCATAGAGGATATGCACAATGTCAGACCCAACCATGTACAGAAATCCCGCTAGGCCGAACAGGGCGATGTCCGCATGGAACTGAAACCGCGTGTAAGCTTGCCGGGTGTCGAGCGGCCGGGACCGGGCGACTTCGCTCAGCGCAGGGAAAATAACGGACCCGACCACCGCGTTGAACATCATCTGAGCCATCGTGAGCAACGTCGCGGCGATCGAGTACACTCCCAAAACGGTAGTGTCCACCATCGTTCCTAGGATCATGCGATCACCGCTTGTGACCATGAAGCCAATGGCAGAGCTCAGGAATATCCACTTGCCGAACTTGACGATATCGAGCCACGCACCGTGCTCCCAGGCAATCCTGTTCCTCTGCCCGGGAAGCATCCAGTGACTGACGACCACTCGCATGACGGAGGGCAAGAGCCCGCCGGCCGCCAACGCCCATACGGAATGGAAGGTCACCGCCAAGGCAAGCGTGATGGCAAGGGCCATCACCTGGGTTGCTAGGTCGATCAGCACAATTGGCGTAACTTGCAAGCTGCGGCGCGCCTGCTGGATCTTCGTCGATTCGAAGCCTCCGATTGCGACTGAAAGCATGAACACGATGACGATGAAGGGCATCTGGGGATCTGCATAGGCAGTGCCGGCCTTGAACCAACCCGCCGTTGCGAAGAGCCATATGGCCAACGCGCAAGCAGCCGACACGGCCCAGATGATGAAGCCGCGAATGATCTGCACTGTCCATGCTGTATTTAGAAACTTTTCCTCATTGCCGCGTTCATGCACGATGATGCTTTGCGAGAGGCCGAGATCCGAGATCAACCAAAGACCTGTCATAAGCGCATGGACAACTGCCATCATCCCGAATGCCTCGGGAGCCAGAAGGCGGGTCATCAGCAAAGTACTGACTAGACGGAGTAATAGGGAGGCGCCGTTCTGGATAACTATCCAGCCACTGGCACGCAGCACCCGTGCTTGTAGCGGTAGAGCGGCCGTTCCACTGCTCATCCCCTGCGTCCTCCGGGCTGTTCTGAGCAAGCTGACTGACAGGTGAGTTCATGGACCGGTTTCTGCGGAAACGAACGGATCAACGTGCATTCTCCGCTGCTCCAGGATCCATGTTGAGCACGATTGCAGCCACATTCGTGGCCCCGAGCCTGGATCGGCAGGCCTCCAGATCAGTACTGCTCGATTGACCGGCAGCCAGAACTAGAAGTAGGCAGTCGGCAAAAGGCATCATCGCAATGGCATCTGCGCTAGTGAGGATTGGAGGCATATCAAGTATGACAATCGTTTCTCTGCGGTAGTGCCTGAGTTTCTCCATCAGCAATCGAAGGCGGCTTGATGTCACAAGATCGATCGAGTTGCGGGCTGCCGTCATGCTGGGAATAACCCATAAATCTCGCCCCGAGTATTGCGCATTGACGAGAACGTCACTGAGATCTGCTTGCCCCATCAGATGATCCGACAGCCCGCACGGCCGGCTCAATCCAAGACATCCGGCAACATCTGGCTTGCCCAGGTGCATATCAACAAGTAGCACATCCTTATCGGGCTGCCGTGCGATGCTTGCAGCCAAATTCACCGCAGTAAATGTACTCCCGCAGCTCGAAGTGGGAGAAGCTACGGCGAGAACCTGCCATCCCTCTTCCTCCATCGTGCGTAGTACCTGGACTCGCAGCATATCGATTGGGCGTGTACGTTCGTCTGCCCCATCGAATGACACGATCCGCCTCCGTTCAAGATGCTCGCGGCTCAGTTGAACGCTTTCAACAGAACCATGAAGTCCATCCAGGTAGTCGGTAGGATTTGGTGGTTCGGGAGACGAGATCTGCGTTGGCTTGCTGATCTCGCCAGCGCGTTTTACCTCGTTGAATTGAGCCCACTGGATAGCTTCTACACGTTGCGCCATAGGCCTACCTGTTGCTCGCACCTGCAAGTATAAATCTGGATTCTTATTTGAAGACACTGATGCTTCCGAGAGCCTGTCCAAGGGGTATGATATAGACATGAGTTGCGATTAGCCCAACCGCAACAAAGGCGTAAGCTGACATAACTCTGAATAGCCGGTTGAATCTATTCGAATGCTGCTCCGTACGTGACGGAATATAAGGAACACAAACGACTGGTACGCTTCGGACTATCATTCTGATATCGGAGGATCTCCGCACAGACCGGTCCAGAAAGTCTACGCCGAGAACGCTTACAACTCCAACAAAACCTGCAGCACCAAACACCAATACTAGCAGCTTCAAGCGATTCGGTTTGGCAGGCCATTCGGGAACAACCGGAGCTTCCGCGAGGCTCAGGCGTTGTGCCTGTTCGTCCTTCTCAACACGCTCCTTGAACTCGGCTGCTGACAACCGAACCGCGAGTTCCTCAAGGGTTCTCTGAATGGCCTCCCGCTGGCCTTGCAGCTTCCTCAAGGCTGCCTCTACCTCAGGGACCCGGATGACAACACGCTCAAGCTCGGAAATGCTGTTCATAATCTCGCTGCGGCGCTCTGCAAGAAAGCTTCTGCGTGCTTCGAGTGTCTTAACTCTTTCGGCAACGAGCCTCAGGCTCGGCGGCAGACGCGACGGATCAATCTGTCCTCCAGGGCTGATTTGGGATAACGCGGCTTGGATCTGGTCCTCCATCAAGGTAACTTGTTGCTTCAGGGACCGAACCTCCGGATGTGCATCGGCGTAGAGAGACGATTTCGCGGCAAGCTCTTCCTTCAATGTCTCGAGCCTTGCGCCCGCACTCTGGCTTTCACCCGCCGAGTTGCTGCCCACGGAGGCCTTGAGATGGAGATCAAGGTCTAGCAGTCGCTTCTCATCGTCGAGCGATCTGATTGCGGCATCGTTCGTGCTTAGCTCAGCCTTCTTGGTCTCCAGTTGAGTGACATAAAATTCGAGACGACCAGGGAGTATGCTGATGTTCTGTTGCGTGAAGTCCGCGATCTGGTCTTCAATCGAAGCAATCTGTGCCCTCAAGCTTTGTACCTCGCTCCGCAGAACTTGAACGCTGCTGGCCGCCCTGCCGACGCGAGACTGTACATCTCCGTCGAGGATCGTCGTGACGAATTCCCGCACGACGTCAGCGGCCTTTTGCGCATCCTGGTAGTCGAAGGTAATGGTGAAGTAGAAGGTAGGGCTACTCGGTGGGCGCGCCCCTGGTCCAACTTCGATACGCTGGATTTTGGTGCGCTCGCGCATCTGATCAGATAAGTCTGACGGAGACATGGGTGCGCGGGTTTCTGGGAAGAGATTTAGTTTCTCTGCAACCTTGTTGAGGTGCTCCCGCATCAGCACGCGCTGTTCTGCGAGCCGGAGCGGCTCGTCGGGGGGGGCGGAAGCCGACGCCTCGCCGACACCTGTCAACATCCTTTGGGGCTCCACGAGAAGGGTTGCCTCCGCGCGGTAGACCGGCTGCAGAGACAACACCACGGCAGTGCCTAGGCCAGCAACAAGCAGCATGGGTGCCAGCAGGAGCAGAATTCTTCTCTTCATCAAATCAAGGTAGTATCGCAGATCCTTTCCGTATTCCTGTTCCATTGCACGTCTCAGATTGGGTTGGGAGGGTTCATCCTCCTGGGTTCTGTTGCTATTGGAGTCCGGTACAAAGAGGACCCATGTCGAGCGTGGAAGATCCTATCGGTTTATGCTTATCGCTGCGGCATCATTCGAGGTAGATGGGAGTGGATAATCTGGGAGACTACCTCGTTGACAGCTGCACCAATTAGCCAAAAGCTCGTCCGCAGGGGCGATTGGCGCCATATTCTGACGTAGAGATGTTGAACTGCCACAGGGATCATCCAGGGTTCTTGTATTCGATCAGGTACAAGGGGCGGCGAAGTAAGTGGTGCTGCAACCAGCTGAGCTGACCCTGGAGTTCAGCAATCTTTCCGACGACCGAAAGCACACCGAAGGCGAGCGCCGTACGGGTGCCGCTCCCCCTTTGGACAGCGCTTTGTGCCGCTCTCCAGGCGATGAGCGGGTAAACGAACAGGATCACTAGACCCCACCAGCCGCTAAGAGACACTAGCACGGTCGTTCCTAGTGGAACTGCAAGGCACCAAACCCAGGGTCGTACCGCTTCACGTACCCAGCGGTAGCCATGAGTTCGCGCTTCCATCGCGGCACCGTTGATGAATGCCCAGCCCGCTCGCTTGGTCCGACGCCACCATTGGCGGAAGTAGAGCATATCCGCGTCATGGAGGGTCATCTCCGCGTCTAATCGCATAACGCGCCAGCCCACCTTGCGGAGCCGCGAGCACAATTCCGGCTCCTCTCCAGCAATAAGCGTTCCGTTGAATCCATCGACGTCTTGGACTGAGAGCACCCGCATGAGGGCGTCGCCTCCACAGGCGTCCGTCTCCCCAACTGGCGTGTTCCACTCTAGATCGCAGATCCGGTTAAAGAGAGAATTTTCGGGATACCTCTCGCGCCGGCGCCCGCAGGCAACGGCGTAGTCATCGTTCTCTCGCAGGAAGGCGACAGCCGAGGCAATCCATCCGTCGACAATCTCACAATCACCATCGACAAATTGCACGAATTCACATTGGGGAGCGATCTCAAGTAGGCGGCGGAAACCGGCGTTGCGAGCTGCCGCCGCTGTGAAAGGGCGGCTCGGATCGAGCGTGACGACTTCACAGCCCAGCGCGACTGCGAATGCAATGCTGTGGTCATCAGAGCCTGAGTCAACATACACAACCGGATGTACCAGGTTGCGAAGAGATTGCAGGCACCGCCGGAGACGCTCACCTTCATTTCGACCGATCGCGACGGCACCTACCCGAACATTCAGGGAGATTGGTGTCTGAGGCTCGTTGGGGCTCTCTATCGAATGGCTGTGCCCTCCGGATGGATCCGGCAAACTCATGCATGAAGAGCGGGCGACTGCCTGACATGCATGCAAATTTCGATCTTCCCTATTGACCTGCTTCGTTGGTCCAGATTCCATGGCGCCGCACCATTTTCTCGCGTTGAAACTTCAGTACCTCATTGGCCTGGCGTTCTGCGCGAGAATGCAATGCCGCAGAAAGTCACTCAGTAATTTGGGAGGATCATTATCGGGCTTATTCTGCAGGCTTCGACGGATGCGCCAAAATAGATAACCAAAAGTCCAAGCTAGATCTGCGAGGATACCGTATGCCCACCCATGGTTCTTAAGAAAGTAGCGCCGGCGGGACTTGAACCAGTAGGCAGGCCGACGACGGGGAGAGGATTTGTGGCTTGTGACGCCAGATGACCGGCCTACAAGGTGAATGACCCGGCTCTTTGGCACATACCAGCATTCCCACCCCTTGCGGGCGACGTTCAGGCAAAGATCTGTCTCCTCGTAATACATGAAAAACGCTTCATCGAGTACGTGGACTGCATCGATCGCGGCCTGACGGATGAACATGCTGGCCCCAGAAACCCAATCTGTCCGAAAGCAAGCCTCGGCAATCGGAGGAGCAACGCACCACCTCTGCAACAATCGGGAAAGGATGCCGAGCCTCGTGGTGGATTCCAGTTCACCTAGCACAGAGTGAAACCGGAATGCGGAATGCTGCGGTGTTCCGTCTGGATCCTCGAGTCGGCTGCCGGCAATCGCCACCCGAGGATTCGCATCCATGAAGGCGAGAAGATGGGACAGGGCGCCAGGCCGCACGACCGTATCGGAGTTCAGAAGCCAGATGAAGCGCGGCCTACCGAACCAGGCCGTGGCGGCCTCGACGCCACGGTTGTTGGCGTAGGCAAACCCTCCGTTGACATCCAGCGGCAAGAGGGTGGCCCAACCGGCCCAGCCGTGACGCTCGATGGCCGCCTCGATGATCGCAGCTGAATCGTCTGTAGAGCCCCCATCGACCACGACCACCTGAGTACCGGGTGTCAGATCTCCGCTCTGCTCGAGGGATTTCAGGCAGTCGATCGTGAGTTGGGGCGTGCAGTAGTTGACGATGACGATGACGACGTGCATGACGGACGGGTCTTGTGGACGGGTTTCCTGACGAGCGAAGGTCATTGCCGTTGGCCCTCCGCTTCGGTCGGCCGCCCCTTCGAGGCCGCCGGGTACGGCGGCACGACGTGACCGTTGAGGGCCTCCGAACGCCTCGGCCGGGAAGCGCCGTGCGGCTGACGCGGGAAGGAACGGATGATGATCGGTTCGGCCTCCTGCGCATGCTTCGTGTCCACGATGCCCCCGGTCGGCCGGATGTGGCCCGCCGTCTTGCCTGCGCTGTTGATCGCCTCCCGCATCTTGGCCGCCAGCACACGCACATTGGGCTCGAGCACTATGCCATCGTGATCGCCGGGAACTTCGGACACGACGACCTGCCGGCAAAACGGGCCCCAGCCGTTGTCCTCATAGATGAACCGCCGGTCCGCGTTGATCTGCCGGCCCGGTCCGAAAACATGGATCGGCTGCAGCTTCGGGCGGAACAGGGTGATGGTGCCGTCATAGGAGCGCACCTCGTACCGATCCAACGCCCGGCGGAAGGCAGCTCCAATCGCAGCGGAGTGCAGCCCGCCCTGTTCGACCGATCCAAGGGCGTTCTGTTCCTGGATCAGGCGACGCCGCCACGCCCTCCGGCCCTGCACGATATCTAGGACGTGGCGTGCCCCCGCGCGCTGGATGCTCTGGAGGTGCATGACGATCTTGTCCTTCCAGGTCAACGTCTCGGACCGTGGCAGAGGCGTATCGAGCATCACGAGGAGATCGACCTTCTCGCCCTGCTCCCGCAGCTGCCGCGCCATCTCCAGGGCGGCGATGCCGCCACCGGAGAAGCCGCCCAGGGTGTAGGGCCCATGCGGCTGGACGAGGCGGATCTCCTCCAAGTAGTCGCGGGCCATGTCCCCGAACGTCTCATGGGGCGCATCTTCGCCGTAAACCCCACGGGCCTGCACGCCGTAGAAGGGCCGGTCCAGACCGATCTGATGGGCCAGATGGCGCAGGTTGAGGACATTGCCGAACATGCCGGCCACCAGGAAGAATGGCCGCCCCGAGCCGCCTTCACCAGAATGCATCGGCACGAGATGCCGGTAGCGCGGCCGCGAGCTGACGGTGGAGGCTTGGTCCGCCTCCTCCCCGCCCGGCCTTGCGCTACGGATCAAGGCCGCGCAAGCTTCGATGGTCGGCGCTTCGAAGAGAACGGAAATCGGGAACTCGACCGAGAAGACCCGCTTGACCTTGGCGAACAGCCGGACGGCGATCAGGCTGTGGCCGCCTAGATCGAAGAAGTTGTCGAGGACACCCACCTGGCTCACCCCCAGCAGGTCGCGCCAAAGTTCGGTCAGGGTCGCCTCGATGTCGTCGCGCGGCTCCACATAGTTCGAGCCGAGTTCTGGTCTGGCGAAGGAGGGTTCCGCCGAGGCCATCGTGTTCTGCAGAGCTGCGGCTGCATCGGCCTGCGCGACGAGCGCTCCGAGATCCATGGAGCTTACATAGAGCTGAGCCTCCTGATATCTGCCGAGCGCATGGCTGAAGGCGCGGCGGCCTTCGGCAGACGTGATTCCTTGCGACAGGTTGTGCTGAAAGGCGAGTTCTGCCGGCGAAAGGGCTCGATCGGCCGACGGTAGCTGATCGTATTCCACATCGGTGTCGTCCGCCGACGGACCGTGCCTAAGATCCAAGGCTGCGTCGAGACGCTTGATGGTGAATTTCTCGGCCGCGATCAGCACATTGCCCTGACGATCGGTGATCGTGACGTCGAACTGCGCGAAACCGCTTTTCTGGGTGCTGCCATCGCGCACCGTCACGAGGGAGCAGATCTCGGCAGGAAGCCGCCCCTGCACCCGGATCGCATGGTAGCTCACGGGCACCCAGAGACTGTCGCCGGTATATCCCTGGATCAGGTCCATGGCATAGCCGGTAGCTAGGTCAACCAGGGCCGGATGCAGGCTGAAATCTTCCAGGTCCGACACGAAGCGGTCGGCGAGGCGCAAAGAGGCCAGTGCCTGCTCCTCCCCCGCCACGACCCGCTCAACCACGTCCCAGCGCGGTCCGAACCGCAGATGATTCTGCTGCTTCGTGACCAACGGCAGGCGCCGCGGCATCGCGGCTTCGACGGCCGCGAGATCGAGGGCCGGCAGCCGGTGCTGCTCCCGGAGAATCAGTTCCGCCTGCGCTACCCGTCTCCAGCCGGTCTGCACCTTAGCGCTGGCGCTCAGGGACGGATCGAGATCGACCGCGATAGCGGCGTTGAACGTAAAACCCTCGGACGTCGGCGTGAGCCGCACCCTCACATGGCGTCCCGCATCGTCTACGGCGAGTGGCCTGAGGAACAGCAGATCCTGGATCTCGAAGGGCTGCGCCAGACCGACCTCCCGCAGCGCTGCGGCAGCCAACTCCAGATATCCGGCCCCCGGCAGGAGCGCATCGCCCCGGTCTGTCCGGTGCTCGGCTAGGAACCAATGCTCCACTGCTGACCATCTCGCCTCAAGCGTGGCCACTCCCTTGGCATTGATGGAGAGTCGATCGAAGAACGGATGGGTCGCGAGCTGCGTCTCTGCCCCCCTGTCCTCGTGGAGCATGCGGACCGTGCTGCGGGCCGCCATGCCGACATCGCTCCACACACCCCAGTTCAATGCGATGGTTCGGCCACGCCCTTTTCGGGAGCGCGATTCCGCAAAGGCATTGAGGAAGGCATTGGCGGCCACGTAGTCGACCTGCCCGGGCGGTGCAGTCATGGTGCTCGTTGACGAGAACACGACGAACATGTCGAGATCGTCATCCATCAGAATCTCGTCGAGCACTAACGTGCCGTAGACCTTCGGGGCGAGCACTTCCTCGATATCGGATTGATCCTTCGCCACCAGAAGGTCGTCACGGACGATGCCTGCAGCATGTACGACCCCGTTGATCGCGCCGTAGCGCTGGCGCACCGTCTGCATTGCGGTACGCATGCTTTCGATATGCGTCACATCCGCCTGCAGCACGATCACCTCGGCCCCAAGGCACTCGAGTTCCTCGATGCCTGCGATGGCCCGCGACAGCTGATGGTCGGCACCCAGTTTCCGGGTCAGGTCAGGCCATTGCGCGCGGTCCGGCACCGCCGTTCGCGACAGAAGCACGATGCGTGCCTCCCGCTCGGTCGCGAGTTCCTTGGCTACGGTCAGGCCGATACCGCCCAACCCACCTGTGATGATCACCACGCCACGCTGGCGGAGAGGGATTGATCCTTCATCGGCAAGAGCCTTGCGCCGGATCGTCTGCACGTAACGGACGGCGCTGCGATGGGCGACGATGTTGTTCGACGCCGGGGCGCGCAGTTCCGCTTCGAGCAGCGACAAGGCGGCTTCTGCCTCCTCCCCATTGCTGGTGCGACCGTTCGCCAGCTTCGTGAAGGCGAGGCCGTCGACGAGATTCCGCAAGACCTGGCGCTTTGTCACGAACGCGGCAGGATCGACATCGACGCAGGACACTGTGATATCCGGGAACTCGCGCGGGATCACCCGCACCGGCCCCAGAACGGTGGCCTGCTCTGGCCGTGCAACCGGATCTTGCTCGCCCACACTCTGCATGCCGGCGGTTGCCGTGACAATGTGGAGCGCCCGCTTCAGCCCTTCGGACGCCCAAGCCTGGGCGAAGAACAGCAGGCTGTAGAAGCCCTGCTCCTGATCGCGGTGGAACAGGCTCGAACCGGGGCGGAAGCTGTCGGTGCGCGACAGCAGGGCGAGATGAGCCACCCGGTCGGGTGCTCGTCCGGACCGGATGAGGTCATGCACCAGCGCATCATAGCCGGTGCGGCCATGCTCGGGGGCAATGACATAGTCGTCGTCGGAGAGCTGCTGATAGGAATCACCCGCACGGACCGTCACGACCTGGTCGCCGCGCCGTCTCATGCGTTCAACCAGGCGCGCGCCGATGCCGGAATCGTCGAGGAAGACGAGCCAGGACCCAGAATCCTCGACGGCGTCATCGGCCTCGCGGATCTTCCAAACCGGTGCCCAATACCAGCGGGATTCGTCAGCCTCCCGGTCGACAAGCATGCCCTCGGACATCTTGCCATGCTGCGGCCCGGCGCCTGGTTCGAAGAAATAGCGCTGCCCCTGGAACGCATAGGTCGGAAGGCCGATCCGTCGGCGCTGCTCACCGGAAAACAGCCGCTCGCTGTCGAGACTTCCGCCGCAAGCCCACAGGCGGCCGAGAGCCGTAAGCAGGAAGCCGTCGTCGGGCACCTGCTCGTCCGCATGGCGCATGGTCGGGATGATGGCCTGGCTCGCCTTCACCGCGGGCTGCGCCTTGGCGAGGGACGACAGGGTCTTGCCGGGTCCAACCTCCAGGAAGACCCGTCCGGGCTCCTCTGCCAAGGTTGCTAGGCAATCGGCGAACCGGACCGTGCCGCGCAGATGGTCGATCCAGTATTTCGGGTCGGTCGCCTCTTGGTCTGTGATCCAGGTTCCGGTGCGGTTTGAAACCCAGCGGATCGACGGCGGCGAAAGCCTGATCGATTTGAGATAGGCACCGAACTCGCCCAGGATCGGCTCCAGAAGGCGGCTGTGTGCGGCGATGTCGATCTTGACGCGATGGGCTTCGATTCCGGCTTCGCCGAGCCGCTTCTCCAGGGCGGCGATCTCGGTCGCCGCCCCGGAAGCGACACAGAGATTTGGGGCATTGACGGCCGCCAGATCGAGGCCGAGCGCATCGAGATGCGGCTGCAGTTCCGCAGCCGAGACCGGCACCGCGATCATGCCGCCGGACACCCGGTCCATCAGGCGCCCACGCAGGACCACCAGACCCAGGCAGTCCTCGAAGCTCATGGTTCCGGCCACGCAGGCAGCCGTGTTCTCGCCCACGCTATGGCCCAGCAGCGCCTGTGGTTTCAGACCCCATCCCATCAGCAATTGAGCAAGTGCATACTCGACGATGAAGATGGCCGGCAGCTGGAGAGAGGGCGCCTCGAGAGCCGTACAAGCTTCATCGAGTTTGTCGCTCTCGCAGAGCACAAGCGGCCGCAGGTCGAGGCCGTGCCGCTCCTGCAGCAGGCGCAGGCCACGGTCGATATCCTGTGCGAAGGCCGGTTCGCTGCCGTAGAGGTCGGCAGCCATGCGGGCATATTGCGAACCGCCGCCCGGGAACATGAAGGCGACGCTCTGATGCTCCGATGATGCGGTGTGGGTGAACACGCGCCGGCCGTCCTGCGCCTCAAGTAGAGCGATCGCTTCGGCCCGGTCGCGAGCAGCCAGGACACGGCGCTCCGCGAAGGCCCGGCGCCCAACCTGAAGCGTCCAGGACACGTCGCCGAGGTCGACATCCGGATGATCTCGCAGATGTTGCGCCAGATGGGCGGCATTCGCATCCAGCGCCGTGCGGTTTCTGGCCGAGAGAGTGAGCAGGCGCCATGGACGGCCGCCGGATCCCGCCGTCGCGCCGGCATATTCTTCGAGAACCGCGAAGGCGTTGGTGCCACCGACGCCGAGGGAGTTCACGCCGGCGCGGCGCGGCACGCCCAGCCGCCTGTCCCAGGTTTGGAGCTTGTCCTGAACATAGAACGGGCTAGTGGCGAAATCGATGAGAGGATTGGCCTTCTCGAAGTTGATGGTCGGGGGAATCTCACGATGATGGAGAGCCAGAGCCGCCTTCGCCAAGCCGACCACGCCCGCGGCCGTATCGAGATGGCCGATATTGGATTTCACGCTGCCGATGCCGCAATAGCCCGAACTCCCCGTACCGCCTTCGAAGGCTTGGGCGAGCGCCGCGACCTCGATCGGATCGCCCATGCGGGTGCCGGTGCCGTGGCATTCCACGTAAGCGATGCTGTCGGGGCGGATATCGGCGATGGCCAGCGCCTCCGAGATGCAGGCGGCCTGCCCTTCCACGGACGGCGCCAGATAGCCGACCTTGCTCGAGCCGTCATTGTTGACGGCAGTCGCCTTGATCACCGCATAGATCCGGTCGCCGTCCGCCACCGCGTCCTGCAGACGCCGCAGCACTACCACGGCAGCGCCGGAGCCAAAAACCGTGCCCTCAGCCCTATGATCAAACGCCCGGCAGTGACCATCCGGTGAAAGGATCTCGCCGGGCTCATAGTGGTAGCCACGCCCATGCGGGACCTCTATGGTAACGCCTCCAGCGAGGGCCATATCGCACTCACCTGAGAGAAGGTGCTGGCAGGCCAGATGCGTAGCGACCAATGATGTCGAGCACGCTGTTTGTACATTCAGCGACGGGCCCCGCAGATCGAAAAGATAGCTTGCTCGGGTCGTCAGGAAGTCTTTGTCGTTGCCAGTATGGCGCAGCAGGAACGTGCCCACGCTTCGCACCAGATCAGGATTGGAGAGCAGATTGAAGGCAAAGTAGGCCTCCATACCGCAGCCGGCGAACATGCCAATCGAGCCGTTAAAGGCCTCTGGCGGATGCCCTGCATCCTCGAATGCCTCCCAGCAAACCTCAAGAAACTGGCGATGCTGCGGATCCATGATCGCTGCCTCCTTCGGAGAGAACCCGAAGAACTCAGCATCGAACATCTCCATCTGATCGAGGGTCGCAGCAGCGCGCACATAGTTGGGACGAAGGAATGTTTCCCTTGAGACACCTGCTTTGAGGAGATCATCCTCCGTCAGCTGACGGACGCTCTCGCGCCCCTCGCGGAGATTGTTCCAGAACGTTTCTGGATCGGACGCCCCCGGGACCCTGAGACCGATACCTACGATGGCAATTTCGCTGTCGAATCCAGCCACGGAGATCTCCCTAGTGATAGGCGCCACGACGCTGGAAGCTCTCGCGTCGGCGTGCTGCTCGATCAATGCCCCGTTGAGTGGCGGCATCCGGTGCTTTGGATGAAATCGACTGCACGAAGCTGCGTACAGTCGGGAAACGATAAAGATCGGTCAGCGCGATCGGCTGCTTGAGGATCTCCCGAAGATGGCGGTGCAGCCGGACTACTAGCAGCGAGTGTCCCCCGACATCGAAGAAGTTGTCGTCGACCCGGATGCTATCGTCCCCAAGGGTGACATACCATGCCGCGAGAACCGTCCTCTCCAGTTCACTTTCGGCCAGTAGCGGGATTTGTACCGTCAGACGACTATTGCGTGGCTCCGTTACCTCCGGCAGTGCTTTGCGGTCAATCTTGCCGTTGAGCGTGTGTGGCAAGGCTGGTAGCACCAGCACATGGGTTGGCACCATTGGTTCTGGCAGCCGGTCGCGAAGATAGGCTTTTATTTGCGCAGGCTCTGCGGCCTTGCCGGCGCGAACCGACAGGAATGCCACCAGCTGCTGATCCCCTGCCGGGTCCAGTCGAGCCACTACCACACACTCACGCACCGCCGGATGCTGGGCTAGTCGAGCCTCGATCTCGCCGAGTTCGATCCGATAGCCGCGGATCTTCACCTGATGGTCAACGCGTCCCAAAAATTCTACAATCCCGCGCCCATTTTCAAGTCGCCGCCATTTAGCGAGATCACCTGTTCTGTACATGCGCGCCGCGCCGCCACGAAACGGATCGGGGACAAACCGTTCCGCGTTTAATTCGGCTCGCTGATGATAGCCGCGTGCAACGCCTTCGCCGCCGATCCAGAGTTCTCCTGGCACGCCAGGTGGAAGTGGCTGGCGCTGCGCATCGAGGATGTAAATTGAGGTGTTGGCGATGGGCGAACCGATCGGAATGGTCTCGTCGTTGCCTTGCAGCGTCCAAGTTGTGGACCAGATCGTCGTCTCCGTCGGTCCGTACATGTTCATAATTTTGCCGCCGGCAACAAGTTCGACGAGCTCCTTAGCAAGCCCAACCGGAAAGGCTTCGCCTCCGATGAAGATGTTAGGCACCTTCGCAAGGGCAGATCGGCTCTTGTCATCCAAGGTCAGAAGCCGTGCCATCGACGGCGTGCACTGCAGGTGCGTCACTTGGTGGCGGCTGAGCTGTGCGGCTATAGACTGGTCGAGATGGCATACCGGTTGCGGCGACACGGTGAACTCGTTGCCCGCTGGGACCAGTTGGCTTTGCTGGTGCAGGACACCGAGATGCGGAAGGTTGCTCAAGACCGTATCAGTGTCTATGCCGAAGTCTATCAGGCAAGCGATTTCATTAACGCCTATTCCTCTCAGGCTTTCAACCATCTTGGCGGCACTGGCCGGTGTTCCGAACAGACCGCTCGTCTCGTAATAGCGAAGGAACGCGAACTCCAATATTGCATCCCGTTCTTCATCGGCGATATCTGCCAGCTCATCGCCGCCAGCCTCGCCTGACTTTGGTTTCTTGAAAGTTGGGAAGGCCCAGGCATAGTGCTTCAGCAGCGACAAGGACGTGCCGAGATAAGCTTTCAGCGGCTCACGTACGATCTCACGGACGGCAACCTCGTCATCTGAGACGAAGGTATGAAGCATGAGGGACACGATACCTGCATCAGGATCAAACCCAGCCTCGGCACGGGCCTTTCGGTAGGCGGCAATTTTCGGTGCAAGTTGCTCAACCGATTGTCCGAGCAGATGAGTGAGCACGTGAGCCCCCATGCGTCCAGCCTGCTCGAAGGTCTCAGGATTACCTGCAGTCGTCACCCAAAGAGGGAGTTCGGATTGAACCGGTCGCGGAAGCGTCTGAACCTCAACATCTTTTCCCATTGGTCCAGGGAAAGCCACCTTCTCACCCCGCCAGAGGCGTTTCACCAGTTCCGCATCGCGGAACATGATATCCTTTGCTGCGGCGTAGTTTTCGGGCATGAGGAGGAAATCATCCGGCTGCCACCCGGATGCGATCGAGAGCCCGACACGGCCATTGGAGAGGTTATCAACCATGCTCCAGGCTTCAGCGACCCGGACGGGGTGATGAAGCGGCAAAACGACCGACCCAGCCCGAATCGAGACGTTTTGTGTGATGGTCGCGACAGCTGCAGCCGTGACGGACGGTTGGGGATAAAGGCCACCGAACGTGTGGAAGTGACGCTCGGGCGTCCAGACCGCGCAGAACCCGTTGGTATCGGCCCAGCGGGCACCTTCAAGCAACAGTCGATACTTACCGGATCCGGAGCTATCGGCTCCATCGCCGGAGAAATAGAATAGGGAAAAGTCGATCCCGCCGTTGGACCTTGCAACGTCGCGCCTGTGATCGACGTTCGGGACCGTCCCTGGGTCGCGATCACGGTCGCGGTAAATAACGACCTTGAAGCCTCGGGACAGGGTGTAGAGGAGTTCCAAGACCGAAATATCAAAGGACAGACTCGTGACCGCGAACCATGTTGCCGGCGGCCTGTGATCGATACGCTCGTCCATTCCGGCGAAGAAATTGATGACGTTGCGGTGCTCGAGCAGGACGCCCTTGGGCAGCCCAGTGCTGCCTGAGGTGTAAATGCAATAGCAGAGACTTCCGGGTCTCGCAGCACTCTCGGGGCGGGTCATCGGGAACTGGCCGATCACATCGGCATCTCCATCGACTCGCACGATTGAGGTTGTAGCATCCGTGAGAGACGGCAGCGCATGGGCGACCTTGCTCGATGTGAGGATCACGCGGCAACTGCTGTCGGCGATCACGTGCCGGAGCCGGTCGGCCGGATAGGTGGGATCAAGCGGCAGATAGGCGCTTCCAGACTTCAGCACCGCGAGCACTGACACCAAGAGGTCTATGCCCCGTTCGACATGAATGCCGACGAGATCGTCGGGAGCGACACCGAGGGATTGCAGATAGGCTGCAAGCTGGTTCGCTCGTTGGTCGAGTTCCCTGTACGTGATGGCGCTGTCCTCAAAGACGATAGCAATGGACTCCGGGGAGCGGTCCACCTGCTGCTGGATCGCATGGTGCACGAGCAGATCTGGAAGCGGCGTTCTTATGGCATTCCAATCTTCTAACATCCGCGTGCGCAGATCGGCACCGAGGATATCGACCTGCCCCACCGGCGCAGTCGGCTCCGCGCAGAGGCTCGCGAGTGCTTGCTCGAAACAGCGGACCAGAAGAGCGGCATCGTCACAAGCGATGAGTTCCTCATCAACTCGCAGCGAACAATTAGCGCCGTTTACGACAAGCTCCGCTACAATCGTGTGATCAGGCTGCCCCGAAGTGTCGATACGGAGTCCGATCGGGACGAGCGGAAGGGCACTTGAACTCGCTTGGCGGCGAAGATCGGGATCGCGGGCCACAAGGTTTGTTAGAAAGCCGCCTTCCTTCGCTACTCGGCGGAGCTCGTTTGCGGCAGCGGCAACGGCTCGGACGAAATCAGCGCCCATGTCCACGTTGACTCCGAAGGGTGCCCACGAGGAAACCAAAGTCCCGGCTAGTGCGATATCGTTCACGACCGTCTGATCGACTGCCGCAAGATGGAACATCTCCTTCCCCGACAGGCGGGAGAGGAGGATACCGAATCCGGCAACTAGTGCTGCTGCCGGCTGTGCATCGAAAGTCTTGAACACTTCGGCCGGGACGTTCACGTCATAGTTTGAAAAACGTGGCTCATGCTTGCTTGAGGCGGTCCCGGCCCAGGGCAGGCTCACTGGCTCTAGACTGGCCAACCTCTGGAGCTGACTCATTTCGTACTTCGCCAATCGGGCTCCGAGCTCTGTGAGCGGTTCAAGCGCATCATGTTCATCGAGCCGATCACCAGCGGCGAGGCCGAGTTCCTGAACAGCCTGTGTTATCTCCACAGGAGTTCCGGTCGGAGTTTCCAACGCCTTCAGACCGAGACCTCCGGATCCGCAGGCGACGACGATCTCATCGGGCAAGATGGCGATTACCTGGCCTGGCTCGCCGCAGATTTCAGGATGAAGGTCGACCCGCGTGACACCGAGAGCCACGGTATTGTGGCGTATAGTTGCTCGTCCCAACGGGTTAGGATAAGGCCCGAAATCGAGAGCACGCACGAGGCGCTCAAGTTTCCTCGCCGAACACCTCCAATCGAACAAGCCCAGTGCCCTTGGACGATCGGATCGGCGGTAGACGACGCGCTCAATACTCCGGTCCTGCGGAACGCACTTCATTGCGCCGCTGGCGAGATCGTCGATCAGTTCTTCGAATGCGTCAAGAGCCAGCCCAAAGTTGCGTGTGTTGATCGACAGCGACGTCTCCGCCGGATCGACCTCGAAGGTACGAGACGCGACGATGTCGCCCTCATCAACACCTTCCGTGAGGAGGTGCCATGTGATCCCGTACGTCGACGCCCCTTCCATCAGCGCCCACGCCGGCGTATTCAGGCCGGTATATCGCGGTAGCGGGCCGTCGTGAAAGTTGATTGCGCCCTTTCGTGGCAAGGCAAGCACATCAGGCGGGATGATCGTTAGATTCGTGATCGAAAACAGCCAATCAAAGTCTAGAGTGCGAAGCTGATCTGTCCAGCCAGACCCAGCACCATCAATGACAAATATACCCCTGTCGGCAGCCCATAAAGCAATTTTCTGAGTGCGAGTGACTACAGCGACAATCTCGTGGTCTGCCCGCAGGAGAATTTCGCCGCATTCCGTTAATAAGTTGTCGGATCCGATCAGGACGCAAGCCAAGCGTTCATCCAGCTGTGTCGAACTCCTCACGTCAGCCCCCAATATCGCCACGTTTTGTCGGATGAACGTTCAGGAAACTCATCCTCCGAAAGGATTGCCCGTTCTCTCCCCAGTCACAATTGCGATTCCGAGTTACTGCCAGGGTTAAGCATATAAAAGGCATTATGCTTTGGTGTGGGCGCGAATATTTCATAGAACTGGAAGCGACATCAATTTATTTTGCAACTTTCCCTTATATATATGAATTATAGAATCGCTTTCATGATGTATAGAGAAGGTACTATTAGAGCTAATTATTGGGTTGCTGCAAATTTTCGCAAAGGCTTAACGATGTTTACCCAATTATCGTTGCGCAACTTACCATTATTTATAGTGGAGTCTGCGCCGTGCGGAAATATGATTAAATGTCTAAGAGCCCGTCCCGAAAAAGGATTGAGTGGCCGGGATAGGCGTGTTTCCAAGAGGGTGCTGAAGCCTGACCTGGAAGCCCGCGATGTGGACCCCGACCACTCGGCGGCAGTATAGCCGCGACGGCCTGCGTAACGAAACCGATGTGACCGATGCCAAATGGGCTCTGATCGCCCCACTCCTGCCCGAGCCCCACGCCCGAGGTCAGCCACGGCGCTGGTCCACCCGGGAGATCTTGAACGCGATCTTCTATGTCCTGCGCGGCGGGATCGCCTGGCGGCTGTTGCCCTCCGATCTGCCACCCAAGAGCATGGCCTTCCGCTGGTTCAGCCTGTGGCGGGACGCGGGACTGTTCGAGACCATCAACCATCGGCTGGTCACGGCGGATCGCGAGCGGGTGGGCCGGAAGCCGTTCCCCACAGCCGCCGTGCTCGACAGCCAAAGCGTGAAGACCACCGAGAGTGGCGGCCCAAGAGGCTATGATGCCGGCAAGAAGGTGAAGGGCCGCAAGCGCCAGGTGATGGTCGACACCGATGGGCGCGGTCTGATCCTGGAGCCCCAGCCGGCTGACGTGCAGGACCGGGACGGGGCCTGTGTGGTTCTGCGCCTGTCGCGGCGCTCCTTCCCGTTCATCGTCAAAGCGTTCGCCGACAGCGGCTATGCCGGAGAGGCTCCCGCTCAGGCCACCTCGATCCGGATCGAGATCGTCAAGAAGCCGCCCGATCAGGTTGGCTTTGCAGTACGTCCACGAAGATGGGTGGTTGAACGGTTCTTTGCGTGGATCAGCCGCAACCGGCACCTCTGGAAGGATCCGGAGGCGACACTCACCTCAGCCCGTGCCTTCCTCCATGCCGCTTCCGTCATACTTCTCATCCGCCGCTTGGAACAACACTCATGACTACGGGACGGACGCTACACAAAGCTCGCGCTTTGCAAGCATATTGTTCATATTAGTTTGATGCTTTGAGGGATTTCCAAACATGCTGGAGTTATCGGAACGACATGTCCATCTGTGGTGTCTCACCCTAGATCATTCCGGGCGTGATATGGCCTTTTGGGTAAGCCTGCTCCATGCAGACGAACAGGTCCGGGCCGATCGATTCCGTCGCCAAGATGATCGAGATTTTTTCATCTGGTGCCGAGGAAACCTAAGGCGGCTTCTGGCGTCCTATCTCCGGGCAACTCCGCAGGATATTCGATACCGGACGAGTCGCTTTGGAAAACCGGAGCTTGCAAAACCCTTTGAAGATCATCGCCTTCGTTTCAGCGTCTCTCATTCCGGCGATCGGATGATGCTTGCTGTTGCACGCAATAGTGAAGTGGGTGTCGATATTGAGCAGATCCGTCCGATGCCAGATATTTTGGAAGTTGCCGCTAGTGTCTTCTCTAGGCGCGAGCAATCTCTATTTTACTCTCTCAGTGAAAGCGATAGGCTAGCGGCGTTCTTCTCGGTCTGGGTGCAGAAGGAAGCCTATCTAAAGGCACGGGGGCTTGGCTTGAACAGGCCAATCCAAGACATTGATGTCGGCCTGATTCCTGTTGAGGGAGCCGGACTCATCTGTGATCGGTGTGATCCATTGGCGTCCACGTCTTGGTCTTTGACGGCTTGGTCAATTGAGCAAAACTACGTGGCGGCCTTGGCCACCGAAGGCCCAAATTGGTTGATCAACCATATGTCAGAAGGACACCTAGCAGCCTGACGGGCTTGTATCTCACCTAAGGCCAAACGGAGAGCTCATGTCGAGCAAGCGGGCCCGCCGCCGGCATATAGGATTACTTCCCCTTATTTATCGCCGATTAACCCCAAAAAGAGTTAATTCCTTCTCATCGGAATTAGAGCAAAATTGCCTTTGAAGCTTAGTGGGCGTCCATGCAAGCTTAAGTTAATAATCAGTAATAACATAAGGCACAGGGCTAATCCGAACATCCCCTACAGTATACGGCTGATATGTTGGCAGGCATAAAGGCCTAACTGGCCAACTGTTGGCAATTTCACACGCTCTCTTCCGAGTGCACATCAGTATTCTCTAAAACAGCGCAGAGTAATTTGCGGGGGTATCTCTATGTCAGACATTCTCTCTATTCCAGGGGCTCTTGGCCGACCCTCGTTTGATGACACATACTCGGACGGGCAGAAAGCAATCTTATATCTTGAAGCGGGCGAGGATGCGGCATTATCAGTCTCGATTCCTTATGACGATCTCGACCGGGAAGCCTACTGTCTGCAAGGGTTTCCGATTGATGCAATCACCATGCAAGAGACGGTGCCGCACTTATTAGGGGCCATGCGGACCCAATCGTCGTACCTGCTCTCTACACCGAACCTGAACTTCTTGGCCATGAGTCAATCCAGTGTGGAGTTCCGAGAAACCCTGCGGGCAAGCGATCTCTGTCCACCCGACGGCATATCCCTAGTGTGGCTCGCGCGGTTGCTGGGCATCCCTGTCAAAGAGCGCGTCGCAGGTTCCGACACCTTTGAGAGACTCGTTGCTAGAAGAAACTCGACAGAGCCACTCCGAGTGTTCCTATTCGGAGGCGGCGAAGGGGTGGCCGCGGCTGCGGCTGAAGCGCTCAACAGTGATTCAGGAGGAGTCATATGCGTCGGCTGGCTCAACCCAGGCTTCGGCTCCGTCGAGGAGATGAGTCAGCCTCACATCATCGATACTATCAATGCGAGTGGAGCAGATTTCTTGCTCGTTGCGCTTGGCGCTGCAAAAGGCCAGGCTTGGCTGAAAACCAATCATCGCAGCATCCACATTCCCGTCCGGAGCCACCTTGGTGCGACGATCGCGTTCACCGCTGGAACCGTCAAGCGAGCCCCGCCGATCGCTAGAAAACTTTGCCTCGAATGGTTATGGCGCATCATGGAAGAGCCACATCTTTGGAAACGCTATTTGACGGATTCATGCACATTGTTGGCTCTGTTGACGAAGCGAGTTCTGCCGCTCGTCTTGTTGGGCCTGCTGACACGCACTGGGCATCTCGTAAGGCGGCAGAAGGCTCGCATTGTAGTGGAATGGACAACACAGGAAACGAAGGTCTCCATTGTAGGCCACTTCTGCGGCGATAGTATCCCAGAACTGAAAGCGACATTCAGGAATGTGATCAGCCGCACTGATCACCTCAACATCGATCTTTCTGGTCTGACAAACATTGATGCTCGCACCATTGGACTGTTGATGATGATCCGGAAACAGATGCTTGACAAAGGCGGTTCATTTCAGTTGTCAGAAGCGTCGACGCGCGCCCGTATGCTCCTCTGGCTCCATGGAGTAGCTGACCTTCTAAAACGCAAAATGGAGCAAGAGAATCACCATTCCCAACGCACCGTCGCGTTGCCGACAACGGATAAGCCAGTTCCCACCCACGTCTGAATGTGGGTGTCACCCGCGGCACAATCGCAAACGACTCTCGTGGGTGGCAGTGGGCCTTCTGCAGACGGCCTGCGAACTCGCGTCGGACGGCTGGCTTCACAACTTTCTTTTGAGCACGTCCTGCAACATAGTCTTGTCCAGGGTCAGGTTCGCCACGAGCTTCTTGAGCTGGGCATTCTCGCCCTCGATCTGCTTGATCCGGCGGATCTCGGTCACACCCAGGCCGGTGAACTGCTTCTTCCAGCGATAGAAGCTCGGCTCGGTTATGCCCATCCTGCGGATCACCCCGGACACTGGCGTGCCGCTTTCTGCCTGGCAGAGCGCAAACGCAATCTGTACCGCGTCTTCTTCATGGCACTGACCCTCCTTAAGGATCAAACTTCCCTAAAAGTTGTTATCGGAATGAACCAGTTTAACGGGTTAAAGGCACTATATCGAATTATTGGTCGTTGTGTGTTCGAGTGCCTGTATGTGAGAAACAAAGCAGGGATGGGATGTTGGAACTCACTACGGTGAATATGAAGGCTCATTCGCAGACGTTCTTTGTGTCATCCCGGCCCTCGAATAGTTCAATCTTTAACAGCTCTATCCTCTCAGCGGACATCGTACCTAATGCGCTACTTCTAAATAGGAAAAGAACTCGGCTACGTGGGATGCTAGGAGTTACATGGTGAATAGCTCAGCTCGGGTTTGATGCTGAACCGCTCGCGAGGTAAAAGTATGACTGGTATTGTCCTTCCACCGCCTACTCCAGACGTTGTTATCTGCAACGAGTATTACGACGGTCTCTCCCATGGATTCTGGAAGAACCACATATCGGACTGGGATAACTACAGCTGGAACCAGTCATTTGAGTTTATCTTTGGAATAAACTCGACTTGGGTGTCGCCCGGGAAAAATGGAATGGTCTACAACAGCCCGACGCTGCTGCAGGCGCTTAGCATTCAAGGCGGGGGAGCCAATGCCTTCATCCGCGAGGCCACTGCTGCACTACTGAACTCGTCTGAGGATGATTTGTTGGCCGATGAGACCAGCTACTTCTATAGCATCGAAGAGATTACCGAGATCGTGAGGACAGTCTATGGCCTCAACGACTCAGATGCCTCCAACGACAACGTATTCAATACCGCCCTCGGAACCCAATATCAGGCGCTCTTCGAGCACTGGAACACAATTCGTGATGACCCTGGTTATACGGAATCCGGCTACCCTTTAGGTACGGGAAATGGCTCCTGCGTTAAAATTCTAAACTTCGATAATGGGCCCGGATACAGCGCTGAAAACGGATGGTTCATTTATAACAACTTCATCATCCAAGGAGGTACCGTCTCAAAAGCGGGCTCGGACTATACTGTCTCGTCAGGTGAGAGCGTTCTCATTCCCAACGAGGAGGGGCAATATGCACATTCTCTGCTTATTGCCCCAGGGGATTGGTCCAACTTCGACTTTCAGGGAGCTTTCTTCTCTTCTGCATCTGACGACAATCAAATAACAGTTACAGCATATAACGACTCTGACCAGATGATTGGTCAAATGACCTTCGAGGTAGATGCATCTGGTCCCAATGAGGCTCGCTATGTTGATTTCAGTCTGCTCGCTGGCTTCAACGATGTTCACAACCTCAAAATTGCAGGTACTGCCAGTCTCAGTGTCGATGACTTCCGCTACATTTGAGAACTGTCGTACCGTTAATATAACTGGAGCAGCAGGATACTACGTGCCGCTGACCTAATAGGGATTTCCGATGGTTCTGTTGCAGCTTTGAACCTTGCTCGGCCCGAGCTATGACACGAGCGGGCTGAGAAGGGCTGGCGGTGAAGCGAAATAACAAGAACCCGTTCAAGGGGGTTCTGTTGCAACTCCTGACGCGGGGCAAGCGACGATCGGGCTGGGACCCAGGTTACGCCGCAGCGCCGAACAGGGTAGCAATGAAGCCGCGCTGGGCTCCCATGTCACTCGCTGGGGCACTGACAACCTGTCCCTTGCGGATCATCGCCATCGCCTGGTAACCAGCAATCGTCTGTGAGGCGGACCTGAAGATCTCGAAACCCAATCCAGGTCTGACCAGCCGCTTGATACATCGGTGATCCTGCTCGACGATGTTGTTCAAGAATTTCACCTGTCGCAGTTTGGCGAAACGCCAGAGCTCTCCGGCCCGCTTCATGGCTTTCGCCGCCATCGGGTAAACGGCGCTCTTGTCGACCGTGATGGTCCGCGGATTGACTGTATGCGGTTGTCCCAAGGCCTTGAGGAAGAAGTGCCGAGCGGCAGCCGAATCTCGCCTGCGGGAGAGCAAAAAGTCGATCGTCTGCCCAGCTGCATCGACGGCGCGGTATAGGTAGACCCATTCACCCTTCATCCGAATGTAGATACCGTCTGAGCGGTCAAGGCTGATGGGCAACCGGGAACTGGTAAACGTTTCCACTCTTGAGCACCCCAAAGCAGATATGAGCCAGTTTGCGCATGGCGACCCCTAAGGTCGACATCTTGGCCTTGCCTCGCTCAAGCAGCCGCTGTTGCTGGGCTTTGATGTCCGGGTTTAGCTTTGTGGCAACGACAGCTGCCATGTAAAGCGCAGCGCGCAGCCGGGAGTTGCCGGCTTTCGAGAGCCGCGGCCTTCCTCGAACGCTCCGCCCCGATGGTCGCACAATTGGCACCAGTCCCAGAAAGGCTGCGGCTTGACGAGCAGTCTCGAATGGGTGGCTCCGCAGCAGAGCAAGCATTCGCATCGCTGTCTTTGGACCCACCGCTGGAATCGTGCACAGTCTCTCCAGATCTGCCTGCAAATCCGTGTGAGCGGCAAAGTGCTCGGCAATTGCCGCATGCAGAAGTTTACACTGAGCTTTCAGCGCCCTGATGTTCGTGACAAAGGAACGCTTGATGGCGCCGGAGCAGCCACGAACACACGCCTGCTTATACCGGTTCTGCTCCCGGCGAAGATCGCCCTCCAGGTCATCCAGCCGTGCGAGAAGGGCTTGCAGCTCAATCAGCGGCTCGGCGGGAGGGGTCCATGCTTTCGGCCGGGCCAGGCAGCCAAAGCGCGCCAGGAGCATCGCATCGATCTGATCGGTCTTGCTCAGAACAGCCATGCCTCTAGCGAAATTGCGGATCTGAGCCGGATTGACGAGGGAAACGATCGTGCCTTTGGCAGCCAGGAGCCGGGCTGCGAGTTCATGATAGGCTGCTGTCGGCTCAAGGACGGCATGAACTTCCAAAGCCTCGGCTCTAGATACCTTCATTACCCAAGCGGTCGCTTTCTCGATGCCGTCCGGGGTATTGGGAAAGGACCTCTGGCCAATGGGCCGCTCGCGGCCGTGAACGATTGCCGCGCAATCCAGCCTCTCGTTTGCGACATCAATGCCGAAGAACACCGTCATAGAGCTTCCTCTCACTGAGAATGCCCCTTGCGCTGATCAACCTTGTGAATGCAGGTTTACCCGTCTTGGGATGACCTTTGATACCGTCCGATCTCAGCTGGGGCGCGTGGTGAGGCCGGGCGCACCATCTACATCGCAGACTTCGGTCTTACGTTTCATTCGAGCTCTCCCGGCCTCGTGCTGTGGGAATGACCCGCAACGCTCATCAAATACAAAGCTTCATCCACGCGCCAGGAGCCGTTCGTCATGTGCAGATGCGGGCGGACGCGCTTATCGATCTCAGGTGCATTTCCATAATTGATGGAGTGGACGGCGCCTGCTCCCGGCAGCGCCCTATGAGGTAGGGTGATTGCCTCAGCGCCAGACAGGGAGCCGCTCCGATGCATGTCACGACTGTTGGTCTCGATCTCGCCAAGTACGTCTTCCAGGTCCACGGTATTGACCAGGATGGACAGGTTCTGATCCGCCGTCAGCTCCGCCGAGGCGAGCTCATCGGCTTCTTCGGGCGCTTGCCGCCCTGCCTGATTGGCATGGAGGCGTGTTCCACTGCCCACTTCTGGGCACGAGAGCTGGCGGCCCTCGGTCACGAGGTTCGGCTCATGCCCGCAGCCTATGTGAAGCCATATGTCAAACGCGGCAAAAGCGACGCACTTGATGCTGCGGGTATTTGCGAGGCCGTGACCCGCCCGACCATGCGCTATGTGGCCATCAAAAGCCCAGAGCAGCAGGCTGTGCTGATGCTCCATCGCACCCGCGAGCTCCTCGTGCGGCAGCGGACCATGCTGGTCAATGCTCTGCGTGGCCACCTCGCCGAATACGGCATCATTGCTCCTCAAGGGCTGCCGAGCGTTCCCAAGCTCAGGGAGGTGGCCGAGAAGGCACGAGGGGCTGCCGTGCCGGAGCTGGCGTGGCGCTGCATCCGCTTGATCATCGCGCAACTTGAGGAGGCCCATGGCCGGATCACTGAGGTTGAGCGGGAGATCCTGGTTTGGCATCGCACGAATGAGTTGAGCCAGCGCCTCGAGACAATCCCTGACGTCGGCATCATCAGCGCCAGCGCCCTTGCTGCCATCATCACGGATCCGAACTCTTTCCGCTCGGGCCGGCACTTGGCAGCCTGGATTGGGCTGGTACCACGACAGAGCGGGACAGGCGGCAAGGTGCGGCTGGGGCACATCTCTAAACAAAGAGATCGATATCTGCGCCGGCTTCTCGTGCTCGGGGCCTCGACACTCTTGCGGCATGCCCGCGGCAAAGCTTCAGTGTCCGCGGGATGGATCAACGCGCTCCTGGCCCGTCGCCCAGCCGGCATCGTCAAGATTGCCATCGCCAACAAATTGGCCCGGGTCGCTTGGGCCGTTTTGCAGGGGACCCAGGGCTATCGGGCTCCAACCGCAGCGGCCGCATAAGCTGTTGCTGGAGCCGGATGAGAGGTTTGCAAGGTTGGTGGAGGTGGTGATAGTGTGATGACGGACCGGTCGAGCCGGGGATCAGACAAACCCATGATAGGCCATTGCGCTCCGACGCAGCATAAATGTTAGGGACCTGATCCGCGAACTTCATCAAGGCCCGTGGTCAGGTAGGCCGCATCACAAGGCCGGACACATGGCTGCCCACGACCAGATCGTCAGAACACCAAAATCCCCTTGCCACGCAGGCGCCGTCCATACAGGTTTATTCAATAAGTCTTTTCGGAGTTCGCACGACCTCATATGGGTTATAGGTCCCGATACCCCCGCCGGCGCTTCGCTGCGGCGACGGCCTCCAGCGCCGCGCCGGCCGCGATCTCGTTGGCGAAGATCTCGATCAGCTCCTGGCCGTTGGCCCCGATCCTGCCTCAGTTGCGCATTAGGCAGACAGTCGCGAACAGATCCCGTGCATCGAGAGGGCAATAGCATCGGAAGTGGGGAGGACAAGTTGATTACGTTCTTGTTCTTGAGCTACCTAGCCGTGGCCTGCACCCTCGGCTGGATTAGTCTGGTGGCTAGCGACGATTCCGATGTAAAGCCCAACCTGGGGTTATTTCTGCTCGCTCATGCCCTCTGGCCGATTTCGTTTCCGCTGGCAATCCTTGCGGCGTGGTGGCACGCAAGGTCTAATCGACCGTAGCACCCTCGCCGCCGCTTCGCCCGGGCGACGGCTTCCAGCGCCTGCCCTGCTCGTCCTCGCCGGCAAAAATCCCGTCGAACGGTATGGCGCAGCCGTCTTCGATGACGGAATTTCCGTCTCACAAATCACGATAGCCCCGTCGCCGCTTCGCGATCGCCTTGAGCGCCTTGCCCGCCTCCAACTCGTCGGCATGGATCTCAACCTTCTCCTGCCCGCTGGTGCCGATCCTGCCCCAATTGCGGACCAGGCGTACGACGCCGAACAGGTCCCGCTCGATCATGAGCGAGTAGAACCGCGCCACGCGCCGCTCCGGGTCGCGCTTGTGGAGCACGAGGTGGTGCTTGATCGGCGAGCGCAGCTCGTCAGGCATAGGACTGTTCAACCCTCTCAGTGCGAGCGGTTCTTCCCTGTGGGGCGGTTTCGGTAGATCTGCTGCATCTTCTGAGAGCTTTCCTCGCGGGCCTTGCTGGCGAACTCCTTTTGCACCTCATAAAGGTGCCCATGCTGTCGGCCACACTGGACGCACCGCACAATGCCTGCGGCTTCGATCTTGGGTGGTAGGGTGGCTTGTCCAGCTCCGCATTTCGGACATAGGTAAGCAAACGTGATGGGTTTTGTCATGGATTGTTGCCCCTCTTTGCGGTTTCAGAATCTGGCTTTGCCCTACCCTCACCCGCCTCGGCTTCGCCGAAAACCCTCTTCGAATCGTGCCAAGGCGGCTTCGAGCTTTGCGCTTGCCTCAGAGGCTTCTGCAGGAATGCCGCTTTCTTTCACTAAGGGCTCCATAAGCACCGGCATTATAAACCAAAGACAGCTTTTCCTTGGCGTTGGTGCAGGGGTCGTGAATTTCACGGATTATGGTCTTTGATGCCGTCGTTTATGCGGTGGTTCCAATGCGACGGACGGATTTCGGGCGTGCGCATGCCAGCATGCGGTTGAGGACGGCGCAGCCGATGGCGGCCTCTGTCTGCTGGG